>DAITOH010000037.1:0-10586 GCA_036834225.1 Thiobacillaceae bacterium
GGTCCAATGAGGAATACCACTACGCTCAGACGCTCGGCGCGGTGGGCAGGATGCCTTCCACTTCGCTGTGCACACGGGCGATGATGTGGGCGGCCACCAGACCGTCACCGACACGCTCGCAGGCGTCCGCTCCGGCGCGCACGGCGGCGTTCACCGCGCCGGTCTCGCCGCGCACCATCACGGTCACATAGCCGCCACCGACGAACTGACGGCCGATTAAGCGCACCTCGGCGGCCTTGGTCATGGCGTCCGCCGCCTCGATGGCGGGGACCAGGCCACGGGTCTCGATCATGCCCAGCGCAATACCCTTACGTTCTGCCATCTCATTACTCCTTCTTGGAACAACGTTAATAACAAGTTCACGATCACTCGTACCGCCGGGGGATCGCGTCCCTAACCACAACTCGTCTCCTGCGCCACTCTCCACAGACCTCATGCATCCCAGTTGTCGATGATGCCGCAGATGGTCAGGTCCGTCGTGATGCTCGGGTCCTTCATCGCGAGCCGCGCCGCGCTGCCGCTGGTGGTGAACACCCACTTGCCGACGGGCACCCCGACCGGATCGGTGGCGACGGATATCGCCCCTTTCTGATCCCTGAGCACCCGCAGCGACTCCACCCCTAGGCCCGGCACCCGCCGCGTGCACACCAGATCGTCGACCACGCACATGATCTCCATCAACCGCCCTCCGGCTCCCAGTGATCGATGATCCCGACGATGGTCAGATCGGAGGGGAACTCCTTGCTGCCGGCGGCATCACGCGCCGCACTCGAACCGACGCAGATCACCCAGTCGCCGGGGGTGCAGCCGACGGCATCCACCGCCACACTGCGGGGGCCGCCCACCTTTTCCTGCACGACCAGGAGCGGACGATGACCGAGTTGCTCGATGCGGCTGGTCGAAACCAGGGTCTTTTCCACGCGCATGATCTTCATTGCTCGACCTCGAAGGCTCCTTGACTCAATGCCCGACGTCCGCGACTTCGTCCGCGACGAAGCTGCAGCGCTCGCTACCATGGCGGTCGCTCACCGCCATCTGGCAGCGCAACAAGCCCTGGGCATGGAGATCGGGGTAGCGCGACTCGATGGCGGCCTTCACGCGTCGGCAACGCTGCACCGCACGCTCGCGGGCACCGGGTACACGCGATGAGTAATGGAAGTGGACCAGGATCGGGATGGCCAGGCCATGCCTGACATTCAACCCCCTGAAGATCTTGATGCCGACATCCATATCCGCCGCGCCTTCCTCGACCGTGTCTAGGTGAGCGAAATAGAACTGGTTTCTGAGTTGCAGCTCGACCACGGCCTCACCGGCGCAGATGAACTCCTCGTCATGGCCGGTGACGGCGTAGCGTCCGGCGTGGTGCTGGATCACGTACTCGATCTGGGACAAGTTGGCCTCGAGCAACGCCAGGATCAACCGCCGCAGCCCCGCTGCACAGGACGAGCCGGCCTCCACCCGCGCCACCGCCTGATCGATGTATGCACGCGCGGCTTCCGCCGACATACCGACGGTCTTACGGTACAGGCTGGCGTTGCAGACATAGCGGTCAAGGTTGGTGTTGCCTTCGGCATCCGGGATGTGGATGCGGATGGCGTCCAGGTCGGTGTCCACGCCGATTAGCAGCACGTCCGGGGCCGCACCGAGGCCGAAGGTGTTGTCGATGGCGGCGCGCAATTGCATGAGCCGGTCGAGCGCCGCTTGCATGGCGACAGCATCGTCGCTGCCATGGGCGGCACAGCCCTGATGTTCGGGGTCGGAGCTGCTATAGTGGTAGACGGCGATCTTCAGGTAATTCGCCGTCTCCCCACCGGCAATGCCGCCGGTTAAGCGGTCAAGCTCACGTTGCGCCCAGTCCGCCACGTCGCCCTCGACATCGAACATCGCACCGGCATACGCCTTGACGAAAACGTCGTCGTTGGGCGCAAGACGCAGGATGAAGGGCAGCAGGCCCTGAAGGCGACCATCGGCACAGGGGCTGATGTCCACCGTGTGATAGCCGCAGGCGCGGATGAACGCGCCATCGATGGCCATGCGCTCGCGCCAGGGCGCCTGGTCGGCATCGACCTGGTCTACGCACCGCTTGATGGTATGGAAGATGCAATGGGCATGGAGCGCCCGCATGTTAAGCCCGGTCACCCAGGCATCTTCCAGCAGGTCAGCGGGCAGCTCGAAGCCCAGGCATTCCCTGGCCAGGTTCTGGGCGCGATCGACGAAGTCCCGCTCGTGCTGCAAGGCGGAGACGACCTTGAGGGTGTCGACGATGCCGCCAAAGCGCCCGCGCACGCGACTTTCGTAGACATAAAGGCGCCGGTTGAGCTCCTGGTCGACGAGGGCGTGCTCGCATGGCTGCCCCGGCGCGACCACACAGGCCGGGTTCGGCGGCGCCTCCGGCGTGGTCAGCAGACCGGCGGAGCGCATGGCGGCGAGTCGTCTGCGCGTGTTCACCCGTTCACCCTCAACCGCGTGCACCACCCGAGACGGTCACGATGGCGCCCTTGCCCGTGTTGCCGGAGGACCCGGTGATGCGGCTTTCGGGCACGGCCGGACGCTCGATCTCCCGCCACTGCCAGGCGTTGACCCCGGCGCCGCGGGGCTCGCCGCGCATGGTCGGGTTGCGCGCCAGGGCGGAGGCCCCCTCGGTGCCGGTCACCCGGCTTCGCGCATGCCAGGCATCGCCCGTGATACGCGGGCCGGCCTGACTGCCCTCGCCGGTGAGACGGCGGGCGGCGGCAATGGCCTCGGCCTCGGCGGCCTGCAGGCTCTGCGCCTCCCGGTGGCGGAACTCCGGCGTGCCGGTGATGAGGCCGGCGGCCTTGTTCACAGGTCCGGTGATGCGCTCACTGCCATAGGCCGTGCCAGTCACCTCGGACAGCCGGCGCTCCCAGGCTTGCCGCGCCGGCGACTTGATGCTGAAGTCGGTCGGCGCCGGTGGGCGAGGCGGCTCGTCCCAGGTTCGGGCGCGCGGCACGAAGCGCCCGCTGGTCAGGCATTGCGTCACGGCATTGTCCGCACCGACGTAGGGCGTGCCGGTGACGGGCTCGCAGGCGCCGCGCTCGTCCCCGGTCATGACCGAACCGCCCGCGCCGGGCCGGTCGCCCGTGACCACCGTGGCGGGGATGGTGGCGCCGGTGCGGATGCGGGCGGCCTGGGCCTCCTGCTCGGCGGTGTCGCAGAAGGTTTTGTACTGGCTGCGGCCGATGTAGGGTGTGCCGCTGATGGGCGCGCAGCTGCCGTATTCGTCGCCGGTGACCTTGGCTGAGCGGCCTACGTAGCTGCCCGTCACGGGCTGGCCACGCAGGGTCTGGTCCACCGCCACTTTGGCGACGGGCACCACGGTCTGCCCCCAGGGTCGGGCCGCGCCCGACCCGCCCCCCGAGGGGGTAGGCAAGGAAACTTGGGGCGGCCCGGCGTTTCCTTGCGGGGTGCCGTCGGCGCAAACTACCGCATCTGCGCCGACGTAATCTGTACCGGTGACGGGCTTGCACCCCCCCAACTCGTCACCGGTCACCTTTGGGCTGCGGCCCACCTCCGTACCCGTGACCGTGTTGCCGGCCAGGGTCTGCATGGTGCCGACCTTGCGTGGCCCGCCGGCGCTGCACAGGGCGCCGAAGTCACCCGGGTTGTAGTACTGGGTGCCGGTGATGGGGCGGCAAGAGCCCGCCTCGTCGCCGGTCACCTTGCTGGAACGACCGACCTCGGTACCGGTGACGGACATACGCTTGGGCGTGGACATGACGCTCACCTTGTGCGGCGTCGGCGGCGGCGTGGTGCCGCAGACCTCCCGGTACTGCTCGGCGGGGAGGTACTGGGTGCCGGTGATGGGGCGGCAGGCGCCCGCCTCGTCACCGGTGATCCTGGCGGTGTGGCCCACGGCGGTGCCGGTGACCGGCTTGCCCTGGGCGGTATGGGTCAGCACCACCTTCTCCGGGCCGGTATCGGGCGCGGGCTGGGTGTAGCGGGTGCCGGTCAGCACACGGTCAGCCCCCGGCTCGTCACCGGTGACCTTGGCCGAGCGGCCGACCTGGGTGCCGGTGACGGTCTTGCCCTTTTCGGTCTGGGTGATGCCGATCTTGGGCGGCGCCGGCTGCGGCCGGGTGGCGCAGAACTCGTCATAGCGTTCAGCCGATAAGTACTCGGTGCCGGTGATGCCGCGGCAGGCGCCGACCTCGTCGCCGGTGACCTTGGCCGAGCGACCCACCTCGGTGCCCGTGACCTTGTGGCCGCGTAGCGTGGTGCTCACGCCCACCTTGGCGGGACCCGGCTCGGGGCGGGTGTTGCAGATCTGGGTGTACTGCTCGCTGCCGATGTACTCGGTGCCGGTGATGAGACGGCAGGAGCCCGGCTCGTTGCCGGTCACCTTCGGGCTGCGTTCCACCATGGTCCCGGTGACAGGCCGGCCGGACAGGGTATGGCCCTCTTCGACCTTGGGTGGGGCCGGGACCTCGAGCCGGGCGCGCATGCGACCGCTCGGACGTGGCGTGGTGTTACTGGCACCGGTGCGTCCCGCCAGTGACTGCACCATACGGCGCTGCATGGCCACCTGACGGCCGGTGGCCCCCTTGGTGATAGCGGCCTGCCAGTCCTGGCCGGGCATCGCGGCGGCAATCCTGGTTGCCTGCGCCACGCGCTTTAGGGCTGCCTTGCCGTCCTTCGCTAAGGCGGCGCGTCGGGCACGGGCCAGTGCGCGGCCGGTCGGCGGTTCGACGATCTTGCTCGTCGCAGCCTGGGACAACTCCGCGGCGGTCCGCACAGCCGCATCCGAACCGCTTGCGGTCGTTGCGCCGGCGGCGCCACAGCCACCCAGCGCCCCATTGCAGCCGCAGCCACAGCCGGTGGCCGCGGCAGGCAGCGCATCAGCCCTGGCGGTGGTCTGCGCAACGGCGTCGACGGCCTGGCGCGTGGGGCGAACGCGACCGCTGGGACGGCTTAAGGTCGGCTGCAAGGCAGCCTTGCCGGCGCGGCTGAGCGCCTCGCGCCGGGCGCGGCTGGCCTTGACGGCGCCCGCGGCCTTAAGCTGCTCGACTAGGGCTACATCGCTCACCTGAGCGATGGCCGGCGCGGGTTGGGCGACCAGTGCGGCCGGCGCTGCGGCGGCCTGCACCGGGGCGGTTGCAGGCGCGCTACGCGCAGCCGATGCCAGCCTCACGGCCGACGCGCTGCCTACGCCCGTCTTGCCATGCAGTGCCATGGCCTGGCGGCGCTTCATGGCCAGCTCGCGCCCCGACAGGGTGGCGCTGGCATAGGCGCTGCTATCTGCGGCTTGTGTCATCACTTACCTCGAACGTTTGGGCTTGCGGGGGGCGCGCATCCTGGGAATCGCGCCCTCCGCCCAGCTACTGGCGGTGAGTGTCGCAGCGACCGCCAGGCGCAGGCCCGCGGCCGCATCGCCGATCAGCGGTACACCACGAAAGCCATGCCCTGGCTTTGCGCGTAGTTGTCATAGGCGACGAAGCGCACCATGTGATCTGGGAACTCCCGGTGGCAGGCCTCGATCTCGGCCAGCACGGCGTCGACGGACTGCTCGCCGAACATCGGCAGCTTCCACATGTACCAGTAGCTCACGCGCGCCGTGGTGCCCTTCTCGGTGTGCTCCACCGCCGGGTTCCAGCCCTGGCTGATGGCGTAGGCGATCTGGCGACGGACCTGGTCGGGGGTCATCTGCGGCAGGTAGGAGAAGGTCTCGTACTTCTTGGTGGAGCGGTATGCTTGCACAGCCATTTGCGGATTCCTTTCGATGCGTTGATCTGGATCCCGGCGCGGGCGTCAGGCCCGTCCGGGACGACATGCCGTCTTCAGCGCGATGTCACTTGTTGGCGATGTCCAGCTTGTCGACGACGTCGAACTCGAACTTGATCTCCTTCCAGGTCTCCATGGCGACCTTCAGTTCGGGCGAGTGCTGGGCGGCGGCGGTCAGGATCTCCTTGCCTTCCTTTTCCAGCTGACGGCCCTCGTTGCGGGCCTGCACGCAAGCCTCCAGCGCGACGCGGTTGGCGCAGGCGCCGGCGGCGTTGCCCCAGGGGTGGCCCAAGGTGCCGCCGCCGAACTGAAACACCGCGTCGTCGCCGAAGATCGACAGCAGCACCGGCATGTGCCAGACGTGAATGCCGCCTGAGGCCACAGCGAAGGCGCCGGGCATGGAGCCCCAGTCCTGGTCGAAGAAGATGCCCCTGGAGCGATCTTCCGGCACATAGGATTCGCGCAGCAGATCGATCCAGCCTAGGGTGGAGGCGCGGTCGCCTTCGAGCTTGCCCACCACGGTGCCGGTGTGCAGGTGGTCGCCGCCAGAGAGGCGGGCGATCTTTGTCAGCACGCGGAAATGGATGCCGTGGCGCGGGTTGCGGTCGATCACCGCGTGCATGGCGCGATGCAGGTGCAACAGCATGCCGTTGTTGCGGCACCAGTTGGCCAGGCCGGTGTTGGCGCAGAAGCCGCCGGTGATGTAGTCGTGCATGATGATGGGCGCGCCGATCTCCTTGGCGTACTCGGCACGCTTGTACATCTCTTCCGGGGTGGGGGCAGTCACGTTCAGGTAGTGACCCTTGCGCTCGCCGGTCTCGGCCTCGGCCTTGAGGACGGCCTCCATCACGAAGTCGAAGCGCTGGCGCCAGCGCATGAAGGGCTGGCTGTTGACGTTCTCGTCGTCCTTGGTGAAGTCCAGACCGCCGCGCAGGCACTCGTACACGGCACGGCCGTAGTTCTTGGCCGACAGCCCCAGCTTGGGCTTGATGGTGCAGCCCAGCAGCGGGCGGCCGTACTTGTTCATGATGTCGCGCTCGACCTGGATGCCATGGGGCGGTCCGCCGCAGGTCTTGACATAGGCGAGGGGGAAGCGCACGTCCTCGAGGCGCAGCGCGCGCACGGCCTTGAAACCGAACACGTTGCCCACCAGCGAGGTGAATACGTTGACCACCGAGCCCTCTTCGAACAGGTCGATCGGGTAGGCAACGAAGGCGTAGAAGGAAGTATCGTCGCCGGGCACGTCCTCGATGCGGTAGGCTCGGCCCTTGTAGTAATCCAGGTCGGTCAGAAGGTCGGTCCAGACGGTGGTCCAAGTACCCGTGGAGGACTCGGCGGCCACGGCAGCTGCGGCCTCTTCACGGTCCACGCCAGGCTGCGGGGTAATCTTGAAGCAGGCCAAAAGGTCGGTGTCCAGCGGGACGTATTCGGGCATCCAGTAGGTCTGGCGGTACTCCTTCACGCCAGCGCTGTAAGTTTTCACGGCCATGTGTTCACTCCTTCATGAGGATTGTGGTTAAACCCCTCGACGGGATGTGTCGATTTCAAGGTGCACTGATGATGCTCAAAGCAAATCATTTATAACAGTCACGATTTTCTATTGTTGTGATAGATTTCCGTCTATCCATCGCGCCGACTTGCCGGTCCGGCGATCCGCTTAAAGCCTACCAAAGACCATGCGTCACATCACTTTCCGCCAACTGGAGATCTTCGAGGCGATCGCCCGGCTGGGCAGCTTCACGCGTGCCGCAGAGGAGCTGCACTTAACCCAGCCCACCGTCTCCATGCAGATGAAAAAACTCTCCGACGCGGTCAACGCGCCGCTGTGTGAGCAGGTGGGCAAGAAGATCTATCTCACCGACACCGGCCGCGCGCTTGCCCAGGCTGCGCGCGAGGTGTTCGGTATCCTGGACCGCTTTAAGATGTCGGTGGCCGAGCACCAGGGGCTCAAGAAGGGGCGACTGCGGCTTATGGTCATCACCAGCGCCTCCTATTTCGCGCCGCGGCTGCTGGGCGAATTCGCCCGGCTGCATCCGGGCATCGAGGTGGCGCTCTCGGTCACCAACCGGGAACGGGTGCTGGCCAGCATCGGCGACAACTTAGAAGACCTCTATTTCCTCGGCCAGCCGCCGGAAAACATCGACGTGGTGGCCCAGCCCTTCATGGAAAACCCGCTGGTGGTGGTGGCTCCCCCCGACCACCCCCTGGCCGGCAAACGCAACATCCGCCTGGAGCAGCTGGCGACCGAGCCTTGGCTTATGCGCGAACCTGGGTCCGGCACGCGCAAGGCGCTAGAGCGCAAATTCGCCGAACATGGCTTAAAACCGGACATCCGCATGGAACTCGGCGCCAACGAGGCGATCAAGCAGGCCATCCTGGCCGGCCTGGGTATTTCGGTGCTCTCACGCCACGCGCTTGCCCTGCACGCCCCCGGCCAGTTCGCGATCCTCGATGTCGAGGGCTTCCCCATCCGCCGCCAGTGGTATGCGGTCTACCCCGCCGGCCGGCAGCTCTCGGCGGTGACCCGCACCTTCCTCGACTTCCTGCTGGCCTACGGCAAGACCTATGACGCCGGGCCTGCCCAGGGCCCTGCCCGTGCCGCCCGGCCTGCGGCATGACGCCCGGCCTTATCGAGGCGGCCATCGCCGCGTTGACCGCACTGCTGCCGTTTTGGCAGCCGGCCGACGCGGTGCTGTCGCGTTTCTTCCGCGACCGGCCCAGGCTGGGCGGCCGTGACCGCGCCTTCATCGCCGAAGCCTGCTATGGCACGCTGCGCCACCTGCGCAGCCTAGAACACTTAGCCGGCGGACGCCAACCGCGCCGCCTGCTGCTCGCCTGGCTCGCCCGCTATGGCGGCCGCAACCTGCGCGAGTTCGAGGCTCTCACGACCAAGGATGAACTCGCCTGGCTTAGGCAGGTGAAGTCCGCCGATCTCTCCACTCTGACGCCGGCCGTGCGTCTGGAGCTACCGGACTGGCTCTACGAGCGCCTGCGCGCCATCTACGGCGATCGCCTGGAGCCGCTCGCTGCCGCCCTCAACCGGCCCGCCCCACTCGACCTGCGCGTCAACACCCTGCGCGCGAGCCGCGACGCGGTGCGCGAGCGGCTGCTGGCCGACGGCATCGTCGCCGAACCGACACCGTGGTCGCCCTGGGGTCTGCGGCTGAAAGACAAACCCGCGCTCAGTCGCCATCCCCTCTTTCTCGAGGGCGCAATCGAGGTGCAAGACGAGGGTAGCCAGCTCTTGAGCCTACTGACCGGGGCGCGGCGCGGCGAGATGGTGTGCGACTACTGTGCCGGCGCCGGCGGCAAGACCCTAGCCCTGGGCGCGATGATGAACAACACCGGCCGGCTTTATGCCTTCGATGTGTCCGAAAGACGCTTAACCAGACTCAAGCTGCGCCTCGCCCGCTCGGGGCTGTCCAACGTCTACCCCAAACTGCTTGCCGGCGAGCGCGACAGCCGCATCAGGCGCCTGGCGGGCAAGTTCGACCGGGTGCTGGTGGACGCCCCCTGTTCGGGGCTGGGCACGCTGCGCCGAAACCCCGACCTGAAGTGGCGCCAGACCCCGCAGACGGTGGCCGAACTCAGCCAAAAGCAGGCCGCCATCCTCGCTGCCGCGGCCATGCTGGTGAAGCCCGGTGGGAGGCTGGTGTATGCCACCTGCAGCCTGCAGCCGGAGGAAAACGAAGACATCGTGGCCGCCTTTCTAGCCGATCGGCCCGAATACCGCCTGCTGCCCGCAGGCCCCATCCTGGCCGCGCAGCGCATCGACCTAGCGATGGGCGATGTTCTGCGCCTAGACCCCGCCCTGCACGGCACCGACGGTTTCTATGCTGCCGTCCTAGAGCGAACTTGACACGGCGCTAAGCGCACGCGCTCAGATGGCACCACTTGCGCTATCCTCATCACCGCGCTAGGGGAGGCGACCGAATACGCCCTATCACAGACCCCCATGCGGCACGGGCAACGGGTGCGGCTACCAAGCTGCACCAGGGCCTTCACGCTCAAGCCCACCGGCAAGGTAAGGCCACTCGGGACGCCGCTCTGGCAAGCCGCTCTTCCGCCGCGAGACGGACGGCCGCTGGGTGCTGGAACCCTATGGCCCAACGGGCGAGATCCGACTTGCCAGCCTCGGCCTGGCGCTGCCCCTCAGGGTGTACGAGGATGTGCTGGCCGTCCACCTGATGCCAGGCGTCAGCCCTGGCACGCTCGGCCACGGCTGGAAGGCCCCGGCAGACCAAAGACCCGATCCGCTCTCCCGAATCCGATGTGATTTTAGCCCGGACCCCCTTGCCGAGGGTCTTTGTGAAAGCGCCATGTGCTAGACTGGTACCAGAATCTGCTTCGACGCGGACGAACGCTGTGTAGGTTGGGCTTTAGCCCGACAGACAACTGAAACCCGACCTGCCGCCCGACCCAAAATAGCACCGCGCGAACGATCAAGACGGTTGAAATGACGCCTGCCTAGGAGCGCCCACTGATGGAACTGCTGCAACAGATCAAAGATTTCCTTATCCCAGAGCTCGACTCGATCCGTCAGGAACAGTCGGCCATCCGGGAGCGGCTTAACGCCATCGACCTGCACCTAGTGGACCAGAGCCGGCGCATCGACGGCCTCAATCAGCGCATCGACGAGACCAACAAGCGTATCGACGAGACCAACCAACGCATGGACAGGCTCCAGGCCGACCTCATCGCCCGCATCGACGAGACCAACAAGCGTATTGACGAGGCCAACAAGCGTATCGATGAGGCCAACAAGCGCACAGACAAGCTGCACGACGATCTTCTGGCCCGCATCGACGAGACCAACCGGCGTCTGGACCGGCTCTACGAGGTCATCG
>DAITOH010000038.1:0-7308 GCA_036834225.1 Thiobacillaceae bacterium
CCTAGGGCCACGCTCTGGCACGGAGTTTGCTAATAGTTCGGCATGAGCCTGATGAGCCGATTGGACAACGACCTTGCCTTCGTGCAGAACGCCCTGCAGTTGCGGGCGCGTCGCCAGGCGGTCCTGGCGGCCAACCTGGCCAATGCGGATACTCCGAACTACAAGGCGCGCGATCTGGATTTCGCATCTGCCCTGAAGGGCGCCATCGGGGGGAGTGGCGGTGCCCTGCCCCTTGCGCGTACTTCCTCCAGACACATCGCCGGCGCCGCGGCATCGGCTGCTGCCGGCTGGGGGGCGATGAAATACCGTGCCGCGGTCCAGCCCAGTCTCGATGGCAACACCGTCGATCCCAACGTGGAACGTGCCCATTTCGCAGAGAACGCCATGCACTACCAGTTCCTGCTCGAGCGCGCCATGAGCATCATACGCGGCGCGAAACAGGCCCTGGAGCCCGCCAGATAATGTCCATCACGCACGTCTTCCACATCGCCGGTACGGCCCTGACCGCGCAGTCCATGCGGCTCAATGCCGTTGCCAGCAACCTGGCCAACGTCGACTCCGCCCATGCCTCCACCGGCGAGGGCTATCGGGCCAAACAGGTGGTGTTCCAGGCCATCCCCGTCGCCCCCGCTGCCCCCTGGGCCCAGGGGGTGCGCGTGACCCGCGTCATCGAGGACCCGGCACCTCCCCGCCTGGTCTACGACCCCCGACATCCCCTGGCCGATGCCCGGGGCTATGTCGCCTACCCCAACGTGGACGTGGTTGAGGAGATGGTCAACATGATCTCCGCCTCGCGTTCCTACCAGACCAATGCCGAGGTGATGTCCACGGCCAAGGACCTCATGCAGCGCACCCTGGCGCTGTTGCAGGCTTGAGGGTGAATGATGGCACTTAGGAGTGAATGATGGCAGTCAGCGCAGTGCATAACGACAACGCCAGCCTGTTCGCCGCCCTCAACGGTGCTGCCCGCGAGCAGGGCCGCGGCGGTCTGCGCGAAGTGGAAGATCGGTTCCTCAAACTCCTGGTCACCCAGCTCAGGAACCAGGACCCCATGAACCCGATGGAAAACGCCGAACTCACCATGCAGCTGGCGCAGATGTCGACGGTGGAGGGCATCAACAAGCTCAACGCCGGACTCGAGGCCCTGATGGGCAGCTACCGGGCGAGCCAGACCCTGCAGGCGGTAGGCCTGATCGGCCATCAGGTGTTCGTTGCGGGGGACCGGCTCAGCCTGTCCTCGGAGGGCATGGCCATCGGCGGCATAGACCTGGAGCAGGCTGCGGCCAAGGTCAGGGTGAGCGTCCTGGATGCCGGCGGGGCGGTGGTGCGCAAGCTCGATCTGGGCAACCTGCCCGCGGGCCTGAGCCGTTTCGTCTGGGATGGCAAGGATGACAGCGGTGCGGCACTGCCTGCCGCGGGCGACTATCGCTTTGTCGTCAACGCCGAACTGGATGGCAAGGCGGTCAAGGCCACAGCCCTGACCCTGGACCAGGTCTACAGCGTGATCACCGAGGGCACGGGGATAAGCCTCGAACTCGCCCACAGGGGCAGGCTGTCGCTGGACCAGGTGCGGCAGATTTTCTGACGGAGGGAAACAGATGAGTTTTCAGCAAGGATTAAGCGGTCTCTCCGGGGCGTTGAAGAATCTCGACGTCATCGGCAACAACATCGCCAACGTCTCCACGGTGGGCTTCAAGTCGAGCCGGGTCGAGTTCGCCGACGTCTATGCCAATTCGCTGTTCGGCACCGGAGCGCTGCAGCCCGGCATCGGCACCCAGGTGGCGGCCATCAGCCAGCAGTTCAGCCAGGGCAACATCTCGCTCACCCACAACCCGCTGGACATCGCCATCAACGGCAACGGCTTTTTCGTCCTGGATGACAACGGCTCCTCAGTCTACAGCCGCAGCGGGCAGTTCCAGCTCGATCGCAACGGTTTCATCGTCAACAACACCGGACAGCGGCTCATGGGTCTCAGTGGTACATCGATCGGGCCGCTACAGATCACGACCATCAACAGTGCCCCGAATCCTACGAGCAGGGTCGATCTGGCTGTGAATTTGGATGCCAATGCTACGGTGCCAGGCGGGGCATTCAGTCACACCGACCCAGCCACCTACAACCACACCACCACCATGACCGTCTACGACAGCTTGGGCAATGCCCATGCGCTGAGCTTCTATTTCCGTCGTAACTCCACACCTTTGCAATGGGACGTGTATGCCACGGTCACCAATAGCGCTGGCACGACCACGGCCCTGAATGGCGGTACCGCATTGGGCACGCTGACCTTTTCTCCCACCGGCGTCCTGACCGGCTCTACGGCGACAGCCCTCAACATCCCTGCCACCGCCTTGGGTACTGGCGCCAATCCCATCGTCATCCCCGCCGGCAGTCTCAGTTTCGGCGCGAGCACCCAGTTCGGTTCCAGCTTCGGCATCTACTCCGTCAACCAGAATGGCTACACGACCGGCCAGCTCGCGGGGCTGACCATAGGCGAAGACGGCATCATCCAGGGCCGCTACACCAACGGTCAGACCCAGTCCCTGGGCCAGATCGTTCTGACCAACTTCCCCAATCCGCAGGGGTTGCTGCCCTTGGGCAACAACCTCTGGGCGGAGACCGCCGCCTCGGGCCAGCGCATCAACACGCAGCCGCCGGGCAGTCCCAACCTGGGCATTCTGCGCTCTGGTGCCGTCGAGGAATCGAACGTGGACCTCACCCAGGAGCTGGTCAACCTCATCGTTGCCCAGCGTGTCTATCAGGCCAACGCCCAGACCATCCGCGCCCAGGATCAGATCTTGCAGACCCTGGTGAATCTGAGGTGAGGGATTAGGGACTAGGAATTAGGGATTAGAGGTTGGTGAGAGGTACATGGACCGTTTGATCTACATCGCCATGACCGGGGCGCGGGAGATCACCCGCCAGCAGGCCTCGGTGGCCCATAACCTGGCCAATGTCTCCACGCATGGCTTCAAGCAGGTGCTGAACGTATTCCGCGCCCTGCCGGTGGTGGGGGAGGGGGCGCGAACCCGCGCCTTCGTCCTGGAGACCACGCCGCGCACCGACTTCTCCACGGGTGGCATCCAGCAAACCGGACGTCCCATGGACGTGGCCGTCAGAGGGCGGGGCTGGATTGCGGTCCAGGGGCCGGACGGAGGCGAGGCCTATACCCGCATGGGCCAACTGGAGGTGGGTCAGAACGGCATCCTGCAGACCGCCAACGGACACATCGTGCTGGGCGACGGCGGTCCCATCGCGGTGCCACCCGACCAGGAGGTGGCCATCGCCGCGGACGGCACGGTGTCCTCGATCCCCGTGAGCGAGAACCGCAACGCGGTCACCATCGCCGGCCGCATCCGTCTGGTGAATCCGCCGGAAGACGAGCTGGTGCGCGGCCAGGATGGCCTGTTCCGGCGCCGCGACGGCCAGCCTGCCCCGGCCGATGCCAGCGTGACCCTGGCCGTGGGCGCGCTGGAGACGAGCAATGTCAATCCCGCCGAGGCGCTGGTCACCATGATCAGCCTCTCGCGCCAGTTCGAGCTGCAGATGCGCCTGCTGCGCAGCGCCGACGACAACGCCCGCGCCGCCGACAAGCTGATCGCAAGGGCCTGATCGCACTCACCACCGAGGACACGCCATGCTCCGCTCCCTGCACATTTCCCGTTCGGGTCTGGATGCCCAGCAGACCCAGCTCGACGTCATCTCCAACAACCTGGCCAACGTCAACACCACCGGGTTCAAGAAGGCGCGCGCGGTGTTCGAGGACCTGCTCTATCAGGTCATCCGCCAGCCCGGCGCCCAGTCCTCGCAGCAGACCCAGTTGCCGAGCGGCTTCCAGCTCGGCGTGGGCGTGCGCACCGTGGCCACCGAGCGCATCCATACGCAGGGGGCGTTGCAGCAGACCGGCAACCAGCTGGACGTGGCCATCAACGGCCGCGGCTACTTCCAGATCCTCATGCCGGACGGCAGCACCGCCTACACGCGCGACGGCTCCTTCCAGGTCGACAGCCAGGGGACCCTGGTCACGGCCAGCGGCTATGCCGTCCAGCCCAACATCACCATCCCGCAGGATGCGCTCACCGTCACCATCGCCCGCGACGGCACGGTGTCGGTCACCCAGCCGGGCGTGCCGACGCCGACCATCCTGGGCCAGCTTCAGCTCGCCTCCTTCATCAACCCGACCGGTCTGCAGAGCCTGGGCGAGAACCTCTACGCGGAGACGGCCGCCTCCGGCCCCCCCCAGGTCAACCTGCCGGGCCTCAGCGGTCTGGGCACCCTCAACCAGAGCATGATCGAGACCTCCAACGTCAACGTGGCCGAGGAGCTGGTCAACATGATCATGGCGCAGCGGACCTTCGAGCTCAATTCCCGCGCCATCACCGTCTCCGACCAGATGCTGCAGCGCTTGACGCAGATCTGAGGCCGACGGACCAAAGACGGATGACTGAAAATGGAAACGAGACAGCGACCTAGTAGGCGAGGCAGGGTGATGGGTGAGACAGGCGTCGTTCCCCTGTTGCTGGCCTGCGCGCTCGGTCTTCTGATCTCCGGCTGTCACACCGTGCCGGAAACCGCCATCAAGCAGCCGCTGGCGATGCGGCCACAGCCCATGCAGCCGGTGGCGGAGGCCAACGGCGCCATCTACCAGCACGCCACCGCGGCCTTTCTGTTCGAGGATCGGCGCGCTCGCCGTGTGGGCGACACCCTGACGGTCAACCTGATCGAGCGGACCTCGGCCAGCCGTCGATCCGAGACCACCAAAAGCCGTGCCGCCTCGGCCGACATCAGAGTGCCTACCCCCAGGGTGCTGGGAGTCTCGCCCGACGTCATCGGTGCTACGGCCTGGTCACCCTCCGGCGAGACCGCCCAGGCCTTCAAGGACAACGACACCAATAGCAACAACATCAGCGGCACCATTACCGTGAGCGTGGTGGAGGTCCTGCCTAACGGCAATCTCGTCGTGGCGGGCGAAAAGCAGATCGCGGTGAACAACGACACGAACTACATCCGTCTGGCCGGCGTGGTAAACCCGGCCCACATCACCGCTAGCAACACCGTGAACTCCACCCAGCTGGCCAATGTGCAGATCGAGGTCAAGAACAGCCAGGGCCTGGACCGCAGCCAGCTCACCAGCATGATGGCGCGGTTCTTCCTCACCCTGCTGCCGTTCTGATCAGGGGTCAGACTACAGGCTACAAGTCGCAGAGGAAAAGCATGAAAACCGGGAACATGAGGACTCGCGCGATACGTGGCCTGCTGGCTGCCGCTGTGTTTTCCACAGTCTGTATCCTGTCACCTGTAACCTCTAGTGCGCAGCGCCTGAAGGACATCGCCAACATCCAGGGTGTGCGCACCAACCAGCTGGTCGGTTATGGTCTGGTGGTGGGGCTGGACGGCACCGGCGACCAGACCACCTCCACCCCCTTCACCATCCAGAGTCTCGTCTCCATGCTGGGGCAACTCGGTGTGCAGTTGCCCCAGGGCACCAATCTGCAGTTGAAAAACGTGGCTGCGGTGATGGTCACGGCCACCCTGCCGCCCTTCGCCAAGCCGGGGCAGCAGATCGACGTCACCGTCTCCTCCCTGGGCAACGCCAAGAGCCTGCGCGGCGGCACCTTGCTGATGACGCCGCTCAAAGGCGCGGACGGCCAGACCTATGCCCTCGCACAAGGCAGCCTGCTCGTGGCCGGCGCGGGTGCCGCCGCCGGCGGTTCCAGCCAGCAGATCAATCATCTCGCCACAGGCCGCATCCCGGGCGGCGCTCTCGTCGAGCGGGCGGTGCCCGCACGCGTGGGGCAGGGCGACTTCATCCACCTGGAACTGAAAGAGACCGACTTCACCACCGCCAGCCGCGTCGCGGAAACCGTGGATCGCGCCTTCGGCCCCGGCACGGCCCTGCCCCTGGACGGGCGCCACATCCAGGTCCGCGCCCCGACCGATCCCGGCCGGCGCATCGCCTTCCTGGCCCAGCTCGAAAACCTGAGCCTGAACCCTGGCCAGTCCACACCCAAGGTCATCCTCAACGCCCGCACCGGGTCCATCGTTATGAACCAGGAGGTGCGCCTGGAGCAATGCGCCATTGCCCACGGCAACCTGTCGGTCACCATCACCGCCGACCCCCAGGTGAGCCAGCCGGGGCCGCTGTCGCGCGGCGAGACCGTGGTGACGGAGCGGGCCGACGTCCAGATCAAGAGGCAGGAGGGTGAACTGATGGTGGTGCCGGCCTCGGCCTCGCTGGCCGACGTGGTGAAGGCGCTCAACGCCGTCGGTGCCACGCCTCAGGACCTGCTGGCCATCCTGCAGGCGATGAAGGCAGCCGGCGCACTGAAGGCCGATCTGGAGATCATCTGATGTTGCCATCGGCCGGAATCGCTGACCGTCTAGCGGTCGATCCGCAAGGCCTGCAGGCCCTCAAGGTTCGTGCCGCCGGCAACGATCCCGAGGCTTTGCGGATAGCGGCGCGACAGTTCGAGGCCATGTTGCTGCAAACCTTGATGAAGGAGATGCGCGAGACCAGCTGGCGCGCAGCCGATGACCCCTTCGCCCCCAGCGAGTCCCTCAAGCTCTATCGCGAGCTGCTGGACCAGCAATGGGTCCAGCGCATGGTGCAGGGCAGGGGTCTGGGGTTCGCCGAGAAGATGGCCGAGCAGATGCTTCGGGCACAGACCTTAAGCGAGGCCAGCGCTAGCGCAGCCCCCAGTCCCCCCGTACGCCTGCATCGGCGGACCGAGACCGGACCGGCCGATGCGGAAGCGGCCCTTTCGACCGTGCCGGCGGCACAGGCCAAGGCTGTGAGCGCTGCGAGCAGCCCCGGCGCAATCGATCCGGGTATGCGCAAGGCACGCTTTATCCAGGCCATGCGACCCTACGCCGAGGCGGCCGCCCGGACCACCGGGCTACCCGCCGACTTCATCCTGGCCCATGCCGCCCTCGAATCCGGCTGGGGCGCGCGGGAGATCAGAGGTCAGGATGGACGCGCCAGCTACAACCTATTCGGCATCAAGGCCGGCGGGAGCTGGACCGGGCCGAGCGTCGAGACCCAGACGACCGAATACCGCCACGGCCTGCCCGTGAAGCGGAGCGACCGCTTTCGTGCCTATGACAACTATGCGCAAGCCTTCGGCGACTACGCAAAGCTGCTTTTGACCCGCTATGGCGACGCCATCCGGGCGGGCACGGATGCCGACGCCTTCGCCAGAGCCCTGGCGGCGGGCGGCTATGCCACCGATCCGGCCTATGCCGACAAACTCAGGGGCGTGATCGCCAGCGTGGCAAGCATGAACGCATGATCCATTCAATTTCCATAGC
>DAITOH010000038.1:7408-10044 GCA_036834225.1 Thiobacillaceae bacterium
TCACGACGCTCCCCTCCCATCGGGGGGAGGGCCTTAAGGAGAGGGACCGTTCATGGCCATACCCGCCTCTTTCATTGGCAGGAGCGGCCATTCGGCCATGAACGGTTAATCTGGCATCAGGAGCACGCAATGGCCTTAAGCATACTCGGCATCGGCATCACAGGGCTCAACGCCGCCATGGGGGCGGTGCGCACCACCCAGCACAACATCGCCAACGCGAATACCCCCGGATACCATCGTCAGACGATCCAGCTCGCCACCAACCCGCCCACCTACAGCGGCGCCGGCTTTTTCGGCAATGGGGTTGCGGTCGCCACCGTCACGCGCGTCTACAACCAGTTCCTCGACAACGAACTGATGCGCAACCAGGGGCAGCAGGCGCGCTACGAGGTCTATTCCGCCTATGCCGGGCAGATAGACCGGGTGTTGGGCGACAAGGACAGCGGTCTGGGCAGCGCACTATCCAGCTTCTTTGGCGCGGTACAGGAGGTGGCCAACGATCCCACCTCGATGGCGGCGCGCGAGGCCATGCTCGCAGCCGGCCGCAATCTGGCCGGCCGCATGAACAACCTGGGCGCCACCCTGGACGACATGCTGGAGAGCATCAACGCTGAGATGTCCTCGATCGCCGCGCAAGCCAATACCTATCTGCGGCGCATCGCCGACCTGAATGACCGCATCGCCCAAATGCAGGCCATGGCCGGCAATCCGCCGAACGACCTGCTCGATCAGCGCGAGCAGCTCACCGCCGAGCTCAACAAGCTCGTGAATGTCACCGTCCTGCGCGGCGGCGATGGCTCCTACAACCTCTACCTAGGAGGCGGCCAGCCCCTGCTGGTGGGCAACCGGCCGAACCTGCTGGGGGTGGCCACGGATCCGTACGACAGCGCCTTAAAGGTGCTCACCTTAAGCGTCGGCGGTGCCAGCCTGACCCTGGATGACAAACTGATCTCAGGCGGCAGACTGGGTGGGTTGCTGGCCCTGCGTGAGGAGGTGCTGCAGCCGGCGATGCAGGATCTCGGCAGGGTGGCAATCGGTCTGGCCTGGGCCTTCAATGGCCTGCACCGCGCCGGTTACGCCCTAGATGGCACCACCACCGGTCTGGATTTCTTCGTGCAGCCGGCGCTGCGGAATTTCAGCGCGGCCGCCGGGTCGGCCAGCGTGGTCACCATCCTCACCGATGCCAGCAGGCTGAGGTCGGATGACTACACACTGGCCTTTAACGGTACGACCTACACCCTGACCCGGGCCACGGATGGTCTTGCGTATACCGGCGCCACACTGGCCGCCCTGAGTGCCGCGGTAAGTGCCGGCGAAGGCTTCGAACTCAATCTTGCGGCCGGCAGCATCAATGCGGGCGATCGCTACGTGCTGCGCAACCACATGGCCGATGGCGCGCGCGGCTTCGCCATCGCCGCCGCCGTCAACGGCCGGCCCGAGCGCATCGCCGCGGCCGGCCTGCCCGGTGCGCCGGGCGACGGCAGCAATGCATTGTCGCTGGCGCAGTTGCAGACTCAGCCCTATCTGGCCGACACGACCGCCACCTTCCATGGCGCCTACGGCATCCTGATTGGGCGGACGGCCAACCTGGCCAGGGAAGCAGACATTGCCTTCAAGGCCTATGACACCCTCAGTCGTCAGGCCTTCGAGAACCAGCAGGCCCTCTCCGGCGTCAACCTGGACGAGGAGGCCGCCAACCTCATCCGTTTCCAGCAGGCCTACCAGGCCGCCGCCCGCGCCATGCAGGTGGCCAGCAGTCTGCTGGACGAACTGCTGGCGATCGGTCGATAAGGAGGACTGGACATGCGCGTGAGCTCTCTCGTTTTCTCCACCGCCGCCTTGGCCGGCATGCAGAACGAACAGGCGTCGATCGCCAAGCTTAGCAACCAGATTGCGACCGGCCAGCGTGTCGTGGCACCCAAGGACGACCCGGCACTGGCGCCTCGCATCCTGGAACTGACCGACCGCATCGCCCTGCGCCAGCAGTACATCGCGAATCAGGACAAGGCGCGTCTGGCCCTGAATTACGAGAACACGGTGCTGCAGCAGGTGCGCAAGGTGCTGGAACACGCCAGGGGCATCCTCGCGGGCGCCGCCCCGGGTCATAGCGAGGCCCTGCGCCAGCAGTATTCCGATCTCATCACCGCCGACTACAACCAGCTCAAGGGCCTGGCCAACACCCGTGACCCGTCAGGCAATTACATCTTTGCCGGTCACGCCACCAACACCCTGCCTTATGTACACACGCAAGTGGCGCCTGGACCGGGCTCGAGCGGTACGGCCACCTACAACGGGGACTCAGGCTCCCGCAGGATCCAAATCGACGCGGGACGCAGCGTACAGGTCAATGACGATCTCAATCCCGACCTCTTCCAGGCGGGCGGTCCAACCGACCTGCTGCAGGCCCTGGATCAGATTGCCATCGACCTGCGCTCTAGCACGCTAACCCAGGCCCAGCTCGATGCCGCTGTCAATCGCCTGAACACTGCGCTCGATGAGTTAAGTGGGATCGAACGGCGCATCGCTGCCGCCCAGATGGAAGTGGCCGCTACCCAGGCATCGACGCGGGCCCTGCTGAACGAGGAGAAGAATGCCCTGGGGGCGCTGTTGGAGCTTAACCAAGCCGCCGCCATCAT
>DAITOH010000039.1:0-4438 GCA_036834225.1 Thiobacillaceae bacterium
CTTGACCAACAACCCGCAGGACGTCCTGGATGTCGACAATCTGGTCATCGATTTCGAGGCCTATGACGACTTCCTGACCATGGGTCCGGAGCTTATGGCGCCCGGCGTGGTGTTCACCGGTGACGCGGGCTCCATCCTTGGCGCCTACATCGCCGACCTCGGCGGCAATGGCCTCTGGGGTGCCGGCAGCCACTTTGCCGCGACCGACTTGATTGGTGCGTTGCCGCTAGGCCGGCTGATCCCCCAAGCCAGAATCTTGACAACGACCATGCCTCGACGCGGCCGCCCGGCCGCGTTTTTGTTTGTCGCGCCGGCGCGCTTTCGGGGGTAGGGTCGTATCGGCTATCATTGCCCAACGCTTCCGTCCCCCATCCGATGCCTCGATACGTATTCGTCACCGGCGGCGTGGTGTCCTCCCTGGGCAAGGGTATTGCCGCCGCCTCGCTCGCCGCCATCTTGGAGTCGCGGGGCATCAAGGTCACTCTGCTCAAGCTCGACCCCTACATCAACGTCGATCCGGGCACCATGAGCCCGTTCCAGCACGGCGAGGTGTTCGTCACCGAGGACGGCGCCGAGACCGACCTGGACCTGGGTCACTACGAGCGCTTCACCCGCGCCCGCATGTCCAGGCGCAACAACTTCACCACCGGCCAGATCTACGAATCGGTGATCAAGAAGGAGCGGCGCGGCGAATACCTGGGCAAGACGGTGCAGGTCATCCCGCACATCACCGACGAGATCAAGCTGCACATCCGCCAGGGGGCGGGCGATGCCGACGTGGCCATCGTCGAGATCGGCGGCACGGTGGGCGACATCGAGTCGCTGCCCTTTCTCGAGGCCATCCGCCAGATGAGCATAGACGAGGGCCGCAACCACACCTGCTTCATCCACCTGACCCTGCTGCCCTACATCCCCACCGCCGGCGAGCTCAAGACCAAACCCACCCAGCACTCGGTGAAGGACCTGCGCGAGATCGGCATCCAGCCCGACGTGCTGCTGTGCCGGGCTGACCGCCCCATCCCGGCCGAGGAGCGGCGCAAGATCGCGCTGTTCACCAACGTCCAGCCCGAGGCGGTGATCGAGGCCCTGGACGCGGATTCCATCTACAAGATCCCGGGCATGCTGCACGACCAGATGCTCGACGAGATCATCTGCCACAAGTTGGGCATCCTGGCGCGGGCGGCCGACCTCAGTGTGTGGAAGAACCTGGTCTACGCCCTGGAGCACCCGGAGCACGAGGTAGACATCGCCTTCGTCGGCAAGTATGTGGATCTGACCGAGTCCTACAAATCGCTCACCGAGGCCTTAATCCACGCCTCCATGCACACCCGCTGCAAGGTCAACATCCACTACTTGGACTCTGAGGAGCTGGAGCGGGGGGGCACTGGCGCCTTGGCGGACATGGATGCCATCCTGGTGCCAGGCGGATTTGGCAAGCGCGGCGTGGAAGGCAAGATCGCCGCCATCCGTTACGCGCGCGAGAACCGGGTGCCCTATCTGGGCATCTGCCTGGGCATGCAGCTGGCGGTGGTGGAGTTCGCCCGCAATGTCGCCGGTATGGCCGGGGCGCACAGCACCGAGTTCGACCCCGAGACCCCCTACCCCGTCATCGGTCTAATCACCGAATGGCTGGACCGGGAGGGCAAGGTGGAAAGGCGCGACGCCAACTCCGACTTAGGCGGTACCATGCGCCTGGGTGGTCAGATCTGCAGGCTGGCGGAAGGGTCCCGGGCGCGCTCCGTCTACGGCCGGGCGGAGATATTGGAGCGGCACCGGCACCGCTACGAGGTGAACAACACCCTGCTCGCCCAGCTGGAGGCTAAGGGCCTGCGGGTATCGGGCCGCGCGCCGGGCACCGACCTCACCGAGATCATCGAACTGCCGGATCACCCCTGGTTCATCGGCTGCCAGTTCCACCCGGAATTCACCTCCAACCCGCGCGATGGTCACCCCCTGTTCAAGGCCTTCGTTGAAGCGGCGTTGGCCCAGCAGAAGCGGGCATACAGCGTCGACGTGGAACCCGCCGTGGAGGCAACACCATGAAACTTTGCGGTTTCGAGGTCGGGCTGAATCGACCGCTTTTCCTGATCGCCGGCCCCTGTGTCATCGAGTCCGAGCAAATGGCCCTGGACACGGCCGGAGCGCTGAAAGAGATCACGGCCGGGCTCGGCATCCCGTTCATCTACAAGTCCTCCTATGACAAGGCCAATCGTTCCTCCGGCACATCGTTCCGGGGGCTGGGTATAGAGGAGGGCCTGCGCATCCTCGGCGAGGTGCGGCGGAGAATCGGCGTGCCGGTCCTCACCGACGTGCACACCGAGGCCGAGATCCCCGCGGTGGCCGAGGTGGTGGACGTGCTGCAGACGCCGGCCTTCCTGTGCCGGCAGACCGACTTCATCCAGGCCGTGGCGGCCACGGGCAAACCGGTGAACATCAAGAAGGGGCAGTTCCTCGCGCCCTGGGACATGAAGAACGTGGTCGCCAAGGCCAAGGCTGCCAACGGCGGCGCGGATACAATCATGGTGTGCGAGCGGGGCGTGTCCTTCGGCTACAACACCCTGATCTCGGACATGCGCAGCCTCATGGTCATGCGCGAGACGGGCTGCCCGGTGGTGTTCGACGCCACCCACTCCGTGCAGCAGCCGGGCGGGCTGGGCACCGCCTCCGGCGGCCAGCGCGAGTTCGTGCCTGTGCTGGCGCGGGCGGCGGTCGCCGCAGGCATCTCGGGGCTGTTCGCCGAGACCCACCCGAATCCTAAGCAGGCCCTGTCCGACGGTCCCAATGCCTGGCCGCTGCCGCTGATGCGCGAGCTGCTTGAGACGCTCAAGGAGATCGATGCCCTGGTCAAACAGCGGGGCTATGTCGAGGACCGGCTTAAGAGGTGAAACGCGCCCCGCTACGTGGCCACGAGCCAGCCGCGCGGTGTTGTATTGCAAACGCTAAAGCAAAGGGAAACAAATGAGTGCAATCGTAGACGTCATCGCCCGTGAAATCCTGGATTCTCGCGGCAACCCGACCATCGAGGCCGACGTCCTGCTGGAGTCTGGCGTCATGGGCCGGGCGGCCGTGCCCTCGGGTGCCTCGACCGGCAGCCGCGAGGCCATCGAACTGCGCGACGGTGATGCCGGCCGCTACGGCGGCAAGGGCGTGCTCAAGGCCGTGGAGCATGTCAACACCGAGATCGCCGAGGCCCTCATGGGCCTGGACGTGGAGGAGCAAAGCTTCATCGACCGCACCCTGATCGAGCTCGACGGCACGGAAAACAAGTCCCGCCTGGGGGCCAATGCCCTGCTGGCGGTGTCGCTGGCATGCGCCCGCGCCGCCGCCGAGCAGGCGGGTCTGCCGCTCTACCGCTACTTGGGCGGCGCCGGCCCCATGCAGCTGCCGGTGCCGCAGATGAATATCATCAACGGCGGGGCGCATGCCGACAACAGCGTCGACATACAGGAGTTCATGCTCATCCCCGCCGGGATGGGGAGCTTCCGCGAGGCCCTGCGTTGCGGCGCCGAGGTCTTCCATGCCCTCAAGAAGCTGCTCAAGAAGGCCGGACACAACACGGCGGTGGGCGACGAGGGCGGCTTCGCGCCCAACTTCAAGTCCAACGAGGAGGCGATCAAGTTCATCATGCAGGCCATCGAGGCGGCCGGCTACGAGCCAGGCCGCGACGCTTATATCGGCATAGACTGCGCCAGCTCGGAATTCCGCAAGGACGGCAAGTACCACATCGCTGCCGAAGGCCTGCAGCTCACCTCCGCCGAATTCGCCGACTACCTGGCCGCGTGGGTCGACAAATACCCCATCCTCAGCATCGAGGACGGCATGGCCGAGGACGACTGGGAGGGCTGGGCCATCCTCAATGCCAAGCTGGGCAAGAAGATCCAGCTCGTGGGCGACGACATCTTCGTCACCAACACCCGCATCCTGCGCGAGGGCATCCAGAAGGGCATCGCCAACTCGGTCCTGATCAAGGTCAACCAGATCGGCACCCTGTCGGAGACCTTCGCCGCCATCGAGATGGCCAAGCGGGCAGGCTGGACGAACGTGATCTCGCACCGTTCCGGCGAGACCGAGGATGCCTTCATCGCCGACCTGGCCGTGGGCACGAATGCCCTTCAGATCAAGACCGGCTCGCTCTCCCGTTCCGACCGCATCGCCAAGTACAACCAGCTCCTGCGCATCGAGGAGGAGCTGGGGGAACGGGGCGGTTTCCCTGGGCTGGAGGCCTTTTACTCATTGCGCTAGGATGAAGCCGGATTACGCATTGCGACATCGGCTCCGGACAGATCAAGGGGTTGTAGGCTGGCCTTCAGGCCGACGGTGGGTGCCGCGTTTGGCGTGGGGAGGCTGTCGGGCTGAAGCCCGACCTACGTCTAAGCTGCGGCGCTGCGGTCAAGAAGGGATGAAACGGCCCCCGACTCACTGCGTTCGTCACCCCCCG
>DAITOH010000039.1:4538-9980 GCA_036834225.1 Thiobacillaceae bacterium
GGGGGTGGTCAGTCCGCTTGGGGCGGCCCGGCGCGGACTGACATGCGGGGACTCGCCTGGGTGCTGGCCACACTGATCCTGCTGCTCCAGTATCCGCTTTGGCTGGGCAAGGGCAGCTGGCTGCAGGTGTTCGATCTGGAGCGCCGGCTCGCGGACCAGCGCGCCGCCAACCAGGCCCTGCGGTCGCGCAACGACCAACTCGCGGCGGAGGTGCGTGACCTCAAGACCGGCTATGACGCACTCGAGGAACGGGCCCGTTTCGAACTGGGCATGATCCGTGAGGACGAGGCCTTCATACAGGTGCTCGAACCTGCCCCCCACAGTCCGCACAAAAGCCGCCCATGACATCGCTGCAAATCATCCTGGCCGTCGTCGGCGCCCTCTTCATCGCCGCGGTCATCGCCTACAACCTCTGGCAAGAACGCAAATACCGCCAGGAGGTGAGCCGGCTTTTCTCCACCAAGCGCGAGGACATCCTGCTGGGCGAGTCGGTGAGCAGCGAGAATCACGACAGTTACACCATCCCGTCGCGGGCGGAATACGACGACGCGGCAAGCTGGCGACTCGAGCAGGCGGAACCGTCGGCAGCGCTGGCGGCACCCGCGGCCGAGCCGACTGCGCAAGCACAGATCCCGCCCCTCGCCGAGCGCCCGGTGGAATCGCCCAAGGGCCAAGGCATCCAAGTCGAGGCTCCCCTGCGTGAGCCCAAAGACGATGGGCTGGTCGTGCCCACCCATGCCGAGACCGTGCCCGTCACACGCCCCAAGCCGACCCCGTCCGCCCCCGCCATCCCTGCGGCCGCACCCGAACCGACCGGCTTTCATGCCGAAAGCGGTCTGGACGAGGCGATCGAGTACGTGGCGCGTGTGCGCTTCGCCCACCCCACCGTCACTTCCTATGTCAGCCTGATCGAGGGTCTGCGCCGCATCGGCAAACCGATCCGCGCCATGGGCAAACGGCCCGGCGAGGGCTGGAAGGCCTTGAGCGGCCATCCCGGCCATGCCCTCGAAGGACTGGAGATAGGCATCCAGCTAGCCGACCGCAATGGTGCCATCACCAACGCCCAGATCGAGCGCTTCTGCAAGCTGTTGTACGACTTCGCCGCCGCCGAGGGCGGTGCGGTCTCTTGCCCCGACAAGCACACCGCCTTGCAGCAGGCTAAGGATCTGGACCTGTTCTGCATGGAGGTCGACGTGCTCATCGGCCTGACCGTCGCGTCGCGGGAGGGCCGTCCTCTTCGCGGCGAGGACATCCATCGCCTGGCCACCGAGGCTGGACTGGTCCTCGAGCGCGACGGGGTCTACTACCTCTGGGACGAGGACAGGCGGGCCCTGTTCTCCCTAGCCAACCAGGAGGAGCAACCCTTCCGCGAAGGCGGCGAGGGTTTCACCACCAGCGGCGTGACCTTGCTGCTCGACGTGCCCAGGGTGCGCGATGGCCTGGCCGTGTTCGATCGCATGACCGGTCTTGGGCTGCACCTGGCCGAGGTGATGCGCGCCCAGCTCGTGGACGACAATGGCCGGGTGGTGACGCGGGACAGCCTGCAAAAGGACCGCAACCGTCTGGCCGACTATTACGCGCGCATGGCCCAACGCGGCGTTGAAGCTGGCAGCGAGCGGGCGCTGCGGCTATTCGCTTAAGGGAGCATGCAGCATGCAGCGTGAGGAGGCTCAGGCTAGGCTTCAGGCGCTGCGCGCTAAGATCGAGTACCACAACCACCGCTACTACGTCCTCGACGATCCGGTCATCCCGGACGCGGAGTATGACCGCCTCATGCGCGAGCTTCTCGATCTCGAGGCGGCCTGGCCCGATCTGGTGACGCCGGACTCGCCCTCGCAGCGGGTGGGCGCCCAGCCGCTACATGAATTCCGCGAGGTGCAGCATGCGCTGCCCATGCTCTCGCTCAACAACGCCTTCACGGACGCCGACGTGGTGGCCTTCGATCGGCGGGTGCGTGAGGGCCTCGGCCGGCCGGAGGCGGTGATCGAGTACGTGGCGGAGCCCAAATTCGACGGCCTGGCCATCGCCCTGCACTATGCGCATGGCCGCCTAGTCCAGGGGGCGACGCGCGGCGATGGCTACTCGGGCGAGGACGTCACCGCCAACCTTCGCACCGTGCACAGCATCCCCCTCGCCCTGCCTGCTTCCGACGCCCCAGCCTGGCTGGAGGTGCGCGGCGAGGTGTTGATGCTCAAGCGCGATTTCCAGCGTCTGAATGAGGAGGCGCGTGCGCGTGGCGGCAAGGTCTTCGCCAACCCGCGCAATGCCGCCGCCGGCAGCCTGCGCCAGCTCGATCCGGCCATCACCGCCCGGCGCCGGCTGACCTTCTTTGCCTATGGCATC
Organism: Thiobacillaceae bacterium; assembly: GCA_036834225.1. Lineage (GTDB taxonomy): Bacteria > Pseudomonadota > Gammaproteobacteria > Burkholderiales > Thiobacillaceae > JANWZL01. The sequence continues at coordinate 6,882 of DAITOH010000039.1, forward strand.
GGCCGCGTCGAGGGGGTCGACCTGCCGCCCACCCACGCCGGCATCATGGACTGGCTCGCCCGGCTGCGCTTCCCGGTCGCGGTGGAACGTCGCGTGGTGCGCGGTGTGGACGGGCTGCTCGCCTACTTTCGTGAACTGGGCGCCAAGCGCCACGACCTGCCCTACGAGATCGACGGTGCGGTCTACAAGGTCAACGACCTGGCTGACCAGGCCCGCCTGGGTTTCGTCGCGCGCGCGCCACGCTTCGCCATCGCCCACAAATACCCCCCACAGGAGGAGCTCACCGTGGTCGAGGCGATCGAGGTCAATGTCGGCCGCACCGGGGTGCTCACCCCGGTGGCGCGGCTTAGGCCGGTCTTCGTCGGTGGCGTCACCGTCTCCAAAGCTACCCTGCACAACCAGGACGAGATCGACCGCAAGGACGTGCGCGTCGGCGACAGCGTGATCGTGCGTCGGGCCGGCGAGGTGATCCCGGAGATTGTCAGCGTGGTGCTGGAGCGCCGCCCCGTGCCCGAACCGCCCCGCTTCAACATCCTGCAGCACTATCCCGTCTGTCCGGAATGCGGCTCAAGGGTCGTGCGCGAAGAAGGCGAAGCGGTGGTGCGCTGCACCGGCGGGTTGTACTGCCCGGCGCAGCGCAAGCAGGCGCTGCTGCACTTCGCCAGCAGGCGGGCGATGGACATCGAGGGCCTGGGCGAGAAACTGGTGGACCAGCTGGTGGACCGGGGCCTAGTGCACACCGCCGCCGACCTCTATCGTCTGGACCTGAACACCCTTGCCAGCCTAGAACGCATGGCGGAAAAATCCGCCGGCAACCTGCTCGCCGCCATCGAGAAAAGCAAGCGCACAAGCCTGGCCCGCTTCGTCTACGCCCTGGGCATCCCCAACGTCGGCGAGGCCACGGCCCGCGATCTGGCCCAGCATTTCGGCAGCCTGGATGCCCTGCTTAACGCCGATATCAAGGCGCTGCAACAGGTTCACGACGTGGGCCCAGTGGTGGCCCGATCCATCGCCGACTTCTTCGCCGAGGCCCACAATCGGCAAGTCATTCGCGCCTTGCGCGCAGCCGGCGTCCACTGGCCCGAAGGCAGCGGCCAGCGTCCGCAGCAGGGCCCGCTGGCCGGCAAGACCTTCGTCCTCACCGGCACCCTGCCCACACTCGCGCGCGAGCAGGCCAAGGAGATGATCGAGGCGGCCGGGGGCAAGGTAAGCGGCAGCGTCTCCAGCAAGACCGATTATGTCGTCGCCGGCGCCAATCCAGGTAGCAAATTGGCAAAGGCTAAGGCGCTGGGCGTGCCCATCCTGGATGAGGACGGTCTGCTGGCCCTGCTGGGAAAAGGTGCCTGAAACGCTACACCTGGGCGCGATCGTGCCGGCGACACCATTCCTGGCCGCCTCTGCCGACGTGGACGCGGGCTGTGGCCAGGAACCTCCCTCTTTTCCGTGATCGTGAAAGAATTGCAGAAAAAACGCTATGATCCCTTGAAATCTCTGGTCTGTCCCAGCCGATATCACTTTACGACCAGACAAGACGAGGTTGATCAAACATGAAAAAAGTGACCAAGGCGGTATTTCCGGCCGCAGGCATGGGCACGCGCTTCCTGCCGGCGACCAAGGCCAACCCCAAGGAGATGCTGCCCATCGTCGACAAGCCGCTCATCCAGTACGCGGCCGAGGAGGCGGTCGCCGCCGGCATCACCGACCTGATCTTCATCATCGGCCGCACCAAGCGCGCCATCGCCGACCACTTCGACAAGGCCTACGAGCTGGAGATGGAACTGGAGATGAAGGGCAAGACCCAGGCCTTGGAGCGGTTGCGCGGCATGCTGCCCGCGCACGTCAACTGCATCTACATCCGCCAGGCCGAGGCGCTCGGGCTGGGCCACGCCGTGCTGTGCGCGGAACCAGCGGTCAACGACGAACCCTTCATGGTCATCCTGGCCGATGACCTCATCGACGCCGAGCCCGGGGTCACCAAACAGATGTGCGACCTCTACGACTACTACCAATGCTCGGTGGTCGGTGTGCAGCCGGTGGCCCAGGAGGAGACCAGTGCCTATGGCATCGTCGCCGGCGAGATGATGTCCGACCGGCTGCTGCGCATGACCCATATCGTGGAGAAGCCCAAGCCGGCGCAGGCCCCTTCCAATCTCGGTGTAGTGGGCCGCTATGTGCTCACCCCGCGCATCTTCCACCACCTGCGGCACATCAAGCGCGGCGCAGGCGGCGAACTGCAGCTCACCGACGGCATCCAGGCATTGCTGCGCGAGCAGCAGGTGCTCGCTTACCGCTACGATGGCGTGCGCTATGACTGCGGCTCCAAGATCGGCTATCTGAAGGCGACGGTGGAATACGCCCTCAAGCACCCCGAAGTGGCCGAGGAATTCTCCGCCTATCTCAGGCAGCGGGTGTGTCCACCGGAATAGTCCTGCCGTAGACCCACTGATTCAGCAGCCGGCGGGCGGTCTGCGCCACTTCCCCCGCGGTCAGCCCCACCGGTCCCATTCCCGCCTCCACCGCCATGTCGCCCGCCACGCCGTGGAGGTAAACCCCGAGCACCGCTGCCTGTTCAGCTGTCAGGTCCTGGGCGATCAATGCGGCGATCATGCCCGACAGCACATCGCCCATACCCGGCGCCGCCATGCCGGGGTTGCCCGTAGGGTTGCGCCACAACCGCCCACCCGGGCCATGCACGAGCGTGCCAGCCCCTTTCAGCACCACCAGACAGCCATAGCGCTCGGCCAGGGCCCGGATGCTGGCCGGCCGATCCGCCTGGACCTCGGCGGCCTTAACCCCCAGCAGGCGTCCTGCCTCGCCGGGATGCGGCGTGAGCAGGGTCGGCGCAACACGTTCACCCAAAGCGGTCTGCAGATCGGGGATGGCCGCTAGCAGGTTGAGGCCGTCGGCGTCGATAAGCACGGGCAGTTCCGCATGCAAGGCCGTGTGCAAGAGCTGCGCGGCGCGTTCCGACCGACCCATGCCACAACCCACCACCAGGCAGCCCGGTGAGGAGAGCCTAAGGACCGTCTCGGGGCGGGTGAGCATCAGCTCTGGCTGCATGGTATCCACGGCCAGCCGCTCGTCTAGCAGACCCACATA
>DAITOH010000040.1:0-9580 GCA_036834225.1 Thiobacillaceae bacterium
GAGGCGCTCATCCCGCATCCCTTGCCGTCTCACCCCCCTCCAGCCGCAGCTCCGCCGCCGACAGTGCCTCGGGCGTGCCCCGCAGCACTAGGACATCACCGCTTTCCAGCCGTGTGCCAGGATCGGGTTCGGTGCCCCGGATCCCGCGCCGCCTGATTGCCACCACCGCCACCCCGATGCCGGCCAGATCGAGATCGGCCAGGGTCCGGCCCACGGCGGGATGACGCGATGCCAGGCTCAGGCTAACTAGCCGTTCCTGTGCGGATTCGTCCTCCGTCGCCTCATCGGTGAGGCCCCGGAAATAGCCGCGCATGGTTGCATAGCGTGCCTCCCTGATCTGCCGGATGCGCCTGAGCACACGGGACAGGGGGATGCCGACCATGAGCAGGGTCTGGGAACCGAGCATTAGCGCGCCCTCCATCACCTCCGGTACGACCTCGGTGGCGCCGGCCGCACGCAGCCGCTCCAAGTCGGTGTCATCGACGGTGCGCACGATGACGGGCAGTTCAGGCTTGACCTGCCGGACCGCCGAGAGGGTGTGCAGGGCCTCGGCGGTATGGGCAAAAGTGATGACGACCGCCTTGGCCCGCCTCAGACCTGCCGCCAGAAGAACTTCGATGCGGGTCGATTCCCCGAACACCACGTTCTCGCCGGCGGCCGCGGCGGCCTGCACCCGCTTGGGGTCGTGATCCAGGGCGATGTAGGCCACCCCCTCCGCCTCCAGCAGACGCGCCAGATTCTGGCCCGTGCGGCCATAGCCGCAGAGGATGACATGGTCATGGATGCCGAAGGTGCGGGCTGCGATCTCGTGGATGCCCACCGCCCGTCGGCTCCATTCGCGTTCGTCCAGCCTCTGCGCCAGGCGCGGGGCGTAATGGATCAGGAGTGGGGCGAGCAGCATGGACAGGATCATCGCCGCCAGCAGGTACTGGTGTGTGACCGTCTCCAGCAGGCCGTGGCGGCCCGCCACGGACAGCAGGACGAAGCCGAATTCACCTGCCTGGGCTAAGGCCAGACCGGTGCGCAGCGCCGTGGCCCAGCCCATCCCGAACAGGCGGGCGAGCCCCGTGACCAGCAGCAGCTTGACCGCAACCAGAAGGATCACGGCCGCCATCACTTTGGGCCAGTGCTCGATTAGCACCCCCAGGTCCAGCAGGAGGCCGATGGAGACGAAGAACAGTCCCATCAGCACGTCCCGGAAGGGCCGGATGTCGCTCTCCACCTGGTAGCGATACTCAGTCTCGGCGATGAGGACCCCGGCCAGGAAGGCACCCAGCGCCAGGGAGAGTCCAGCCTGGTCGGTGGCGTAGGCCAGTCCGAGGGTGATGAGCAGGACGTTGAGCATGAACAGCTCGCTCGACTTGGCCTGGGCGATTAGGTGAAACCAGGGCCGCATGACCCGCTGGCCGATGATGAGGATGACGCTAAGCGCGATGGCGGCCTTGACGCTGGCCCAAAGCAGGGCTGCGGTCAGGTTCTGGCTTGCGGCCAGGGCGGGGATGAAGATCACCAGCGGGGCCACGGCCAGGTCCTGGAATAGCAGCACTCCGATGACGGGCCGGCCATGGTCGGTGTCTAGTTCGTTACGTTCCGCTAGCAGCTTGCTGACGATGGCGGTGGAGGACAGCGCCAGGATGGCCCCCACGGCCAGGCCGGACTCCAGGGACAGGCCGACGGTAAGACCCAGCGCGGTAAAAACCAGGGTGGTGAGCACCACCTGGAGCGCGCCCAGACCGAACACCTCTGTGCGCATGGTCTTAAGCTTGGCCAGCGAAAACTCCAGGCCGATGGAGAACATCAGGAACACGACGCCGAATTCCGCCAGATGCTGGGCGGGCGAGTCTTCCTCGTGATAGGGCAGCAGCAGGCCGAGCCCGGCGCCAATCAGGATGTAGGCCAGGAGAGGCGGCAAGCCCAGACGCCGGAACAGGGACACCGCCAGCACGCTCGCGCCAAGCAGCAGGAGCACAAGTTCCAAGGTGGTGGGCATGTTTGCGCCAGGGGGCTTAAGCTACAGTCGCCAAGCCGCCCCGAGACGGTTGCGCGGCCTGCTCGAGGGGAGGGCGTGGCCGTCCGGGGCGGTGAAAACCGCTATACTTTGCCGCCATTATGACATCCCCCGAGATCAACGCTTCCGACATCCTCGAACTAGGCCGTCGCACGCTCAGGATCGAGGCGGATGCCGTGCGGGCCCTCACGGATCGACTGGATGCGTCCTTCCTGCGCGCCGTCGATGCTTGTCTTAACTGCACGGGTCGTGTGGTGGTAAGCGGTATAGGCAAGTCCGGGCACATCGGGCGCAAGATCTCCGCCACCCTCGCCAGCACGGGCACGCCGGCCTTCTTCATGCACCCGGCCGAGGCCAGCCACGGCGACCTGGGCATGATCACCGCCCAGGATGTGGTCCTGGCCCTGTCCAACTCGGGTGAAAGCCCCGAACTGATCTCCATCCTGCCCTTAATCAAGCGTAGGGGGGCACGGCTGCTCGCCATAACCGGCAACCCCCAGTCCACCCTGGCGCGGGAGGCCGACATCCACCTTGACGCTGGCGTAGCCCAGGAGGCCTGTCCGCACAACCTGGCCCCCACCGCCAGCACCACGGCGGCCCTCGCCCTGGGCGATGCGCTGGCCGTGGCAACCCTGTTCGCGCGCGGCTTTACCGCGGAGGACTTTGCCCGCACACATCCCGGCGGCAGCCTCGGGCGCAAGCTGCTGGTGCGCGTGCGCGACCTCATGCACACGGGTGAGGACCTGCCGGTGGTGACTGACACAGCCAGTCTCAAGGAGGCGCTGCTGGAGATGACGCGCAAGGGTCTAGGCATGACCGCCGTCGTCGATGCTAAGGGGTGTCTGATTGGCGTCTTCACCGACGGCGATCTGCGCCGGCTTCTGGACCGCGACGTCGACGTGCGGACACTGATGATCCGGGAGGTCATGAAGCGCGAGCCGCGCACCATAGCCGACGATGTCCTGGCGGTGGAGGCGGTGCGCCTCATGCAGGAGGCCAAGATCAACGGACTGCTCGCGGTCGACGCCCAGGGGCGGCTCACCGGGGCACTGAACATGCACGACCTGCTTAGGGCGGGCGTGGTCTAGGATGGCGTGATCGGGACGAAGGACGATGGAGCTCGAACAGGTCTACGAAATAGCGGCAGCGATCAGGCTCGTCATCTTCGATGTGGACGGAGTGCTCACCGACGGCAGCCTGTTCTACGGTGACGATGGCCAGGAATACAAGGCGTTTAACTCCCTCGACGGGCATGGCATCAAGATGCTGCACCGCACTGGGGTGGAGTCGGCCATCATCACCGGACGCACTTCCCAAGTCGTGCTGCACCGGGCGAGAAATCTGAACATCTCCCGCATCTTCCAGGGCGCGGACGACAAACTGCTGTCCTACCAGACCCTGTTGCAGGAGACTGGGTTAAGGCCAGAGCAGACCGCCTACATGGGCGACGACATCGTCGATCTGCCCGTGTTAAGACGCTGCGGGCTTGCTATCACGGTTCCCGCTGCCCCTGAACTGGTCCGCAGCCAGGCGCATTACGTCACACGGGCCGCCGGCGGGCGCGGCGCGGTGCGCGAGGCCTGCGAGCTGATCATGCGCGCCCAGGGCACCTGGGAGGCGCAGCTGGCGCTGTACAACCGATGAGCACCGCCCCCGCATCGTGGCTGCCTCTAGCCATCGTCGCCGTGATGGCGGCCGTGGCTTACTGGCTCAACCATCTGGCAAGCCAGCCCCTGCCCATGAGCGACGCCGCCTCCCGGCACGACCCAGAGCTGATCGTCGACAATCTGGTCGCCACCGCCTTCGACTCGAAAGGCAATCCGCGCTACGTCCTGTCGGCCGCGCGCATGCTGCATTACACCGACGATAAGACCACGGAGCTGACCGCCCCGCGCTTCGAGCATCGCTCCGCCTCCTCACCCGCGATCAGCGCCGACGCGGCGCGTGGTTTCATCTCCACACGAGGGGAGCACGTGTACCTCATCGACCGGGTCCGGCTGACCAGGGCCGCTACCGGGGCCACACCCGAGCTGGTCCTGACCACGGATTATCTGCAGATCACACCGGAGGCTGAGGTGATACGCACCGACAGACCGGTCGTGTTGCGCCAGGGGGCCTCCTCCATGCGTGCCGACAATCTGCTGCTAGATGGCAAGACGCGCACTTTGGAGCTCAAGGGTAACGTGAAGGGAAGCTATGACCCACGCTGAGCGCCTGCTCGTCCTTGTGACCGCCGGACTGCTGTACTTCGCCACCCCCGTACTGGCCGAACGCGCCGACCGGGACAAGCCGGTGCACGTCGAGGCCGACATGGTGCGCATGGATGACCTGCAGAAGATCGCGGTCTATGAGGGCAGGGTGATCCTGACCCAGGGCACGCTGCGCGTGCAGGCCGATCGCGTCGAGGTGCGCCAGGATGCGGAGGGCTTTCTCACCGGCACCGCGCTGGGCAAGCCGGTGCATTTCCGGCAACGCCTCGACGGACGGGGGGATTGGGTCGATGCCTGGGCGAACCGGGTCGAATACGATGCCCGCAAGCAACAGGTTCGCCTAATCGGCGATGCCTTTCTGAAGAAGGGGGAGGAGGAACTGCGCGGCGACCTCATCACCTACGATGCGCGTAGCGAGCTCTACCAGGCCAGCGGTGGCCTGCCGGGACAGAAGCCCGGCCGCGTTCGCGCCGTGATCATGCCTTACAAGGACGGTGTCACGGAGCCTGTAAGGCGCGAGGGCGGGGATGACAAGTCCGGCCTGAATCCCTCGCCTAGCGTCAGACCATGAGCGCCCTGGAGGCGACCGAACTGAGGAAGCGCTACCGTTCGCGCCAGGTGGTGAACGATGTCTCATTGCGCGTCGACAGCGGCGAGGTGGTGGGGCTTTTGGGTCCCAACGGTGCCGGCAAGACGACCTGCTTCTACATGCTGGTGGGGCTCGTGCGCCCGGATGGCGGCCGCATCCTGCTCGATGGTCAGGATATCACCCATGCCCCCATCTACCGCCGGGCCAGGCGCGGACTATGCTACCTGCCCCAGGAACCCTCCATCTTCCGCAAGCTCAACGTGGCCGAGAACATCGCCGCCGTGCTGGAGCTGCGCGGACTGAAAGGGGCGGAACTGGAGGAACACCTGGCGTATCTGCTCGAGGACCTGCACATCAGCCATCTGCGCGAGGCCCGGGCCGTGAGCCTCTCGGGGGGCGAGCGTCGGCGCGTGGAGATCGCGCGCGCGCTGGCCATGCAACCCCGCTTCGTGCTGCTGGATGAACCCTTCGCCGGCATCGATCCCATCTCGGTCATGGACATCCAGAAGATCGTGCGCTTCCTGGTCGAGCGCGACATCGGCGTGCTGATCACCGATCACAACGTGCGCGAAACCCTGGGTATCTGCGACCGCGCCTACATCATCAACGAAGGCTCGGTGCTCGCCGCCGGGGGCGCGGATGAGATCATCTATAATGAGAGCGTGCGCAAGGTTTATCTGGGGGAGCACTTCCGCCTCTAGAAATCGCCAGGCAGTCCGCTAATGGGGTGTACCCTTCGACGCTGCTTTACATGAAGCAAAGCCTACAGCTTAAGCTGCACCAGCAGCTCACCATCACCCCGCAACTGCAGCAATCCATCCGCTTGCTTCAGTTATCGACCCTGGAGCTCGACCAGGAGATCGGCCAGATGCTGCAGGACAATCCCCTACTCGAGCGTCTGGATGAGGGTGACCCCGCGGAATCCGGACAGCACGCTAAGCCATTCCAGGAGAGCGCGGCTGGTGTAGATGGGGACGAAATCTACAACGAGATGGCCTGGGGCGAACGCAGTTACGGCAGCGCTTCGTCCGAGGACGACGAGGATCGCGAGTATCAGCAAGCCGATGAAGCCGGCATGGGGTTGCGCCAGCACCTGCTCGATCAGCTCTCCCTCACCGCCATGTCGGAGCGTGACCGCCGGCTGGTGATGCTACTCATCGAGAGTCTCGATGAGGACGGCTATCTGGCCGTGAGCTTGGACGAGCTTGCGACCATGCTGCCGGCCGAACTTATGGTGGAACGGGTGGAGCTCGAAGTCGCCCTCAAGCTGCTGCAGAGTTTCGATCCCGTCGGGGTGGGGGCACGCAACCTCAGCGAATGCCTGCTGCTGCAGCTTAACGCCCTGCCGCCCGACACCCCTTTTCTGGACGCGGCGAAGACCGTGGTGAGGGAGCATCTGGTTCTCCTGGCCGAGCGCGAATACGGCAAGCTGAAGAAGATCCTGGATATGCCCCAGGAGAAGGATTTCATCGCCGTGCGCCAGCTCATCACCTCGCTCAATCCGCGGCCCGGTGCGCTGTATACCCCTGTCGGTGCGCGTTACGTGGCCCCCGATGTGATAGTGAAAAAGGTCAAGGGCATGTGGGTGGTGAGTCTGAACCCGGACGTCATGCCCAAGCTGCGGATCAACCAGATGTATGCAGACATCCTGCGCCACCACCGCGAGGAGGGCGGCATATTGTCATCCCAGCTAAAGGAGGCGCGCTGGCTGATCAAGAACCTGCAGCAGCGATTCGAGACCATCTTGCGCGTGGCCCAGGCCATCGTCGACCGGCAGCGGCATTTCCTGGAATACGGCGAGGTCGCCATGCGCCCGCTCACCCTGCGGGAGATCGGCGATGCCCTCGACCTGCATGAGTCGACCATCTCCCGTGTCACCACCCAGAAGTACATGATGACCCCGCGCGGCATCTACGAATTCAAGTACTTCTTCGGCAGCTCGCTCGCCACGGACGCCGGGGGAGCCGCGTCCAGCACGGCCATCAAGGCACTCATCCGGCAATTCATCGAGGCAGAGGATCGCAGCCGCCCCTTGTCCGACAACACCATCTCGGACATGCTGAAAGAACAAGGTTTCGTCGTCGCCCGGCGGACGGTCGCAAAATACAGGGAGATGATGAACATCCCCCCGGCCAACCAGCGCAAGTCCGTCTAATCTGCTTTCTCAAGGAGCGTCATATGAATCTGAACATCACGGGTCATCATCTGGACGTCACGCCCGCCATCCGCGGCTATATCGAGGAAAAGCTCGCGCGGGTCACGCGCCACTTCGACCATGTGATCGATGTCTCCGTCGTCCTGTCCGTAGAGAAACTGCGTCAGAAGGCCGAGGTCAACGTCCACCTGCCGGGCAAGGACATCTTCGTCGAACACGTCGATGACGACATGTATGCCGCCATCGATGCGTTGGCGGACAAGCTGGACCGGCAGATCCTCAAGCACAAGCAGAAGGCCGGTGACGTGCACCGCGAGACCGGTGGCATCAAGCGCCAGGCCACGGCACTGGACTAAAGCCGATGCCCCGTTCGGCGGGGCCGATATCGCCATGAATCTCATCGCTCCCCTAATCCGGCCGGAAAACGTGGTGCTGGACCTCGATGCCGCCAGCAAGAAGCGACTGTTCGAGCTTGCGGGTCAATTGTTCCAGTCCAACTGCGGCATTTCCGCCGGCGAGGTCTTCGATAGCCTGTTCTCGCGAGAAAAGCTCGGCTCCACGGCCCTGGGTTATGGCATCGCCATTCCCCACGGCCGCGTCAAGGGACTCAAGGACACCGCCTGCGCCTGCATACGGCTTAAGGCGCCGATCGATTTCGACGCCCCCGACAATCTGCCCGTCGATCTGGTGTTCATCCTCCTCGCCCCAGCCACCGCCACCGATTTGCACCTGCAGATCCTGGGCGAACTGGCGCAGATGCTCAGCGATGCCGGCTTCAGGGAGCGCCTGCGCAAGGCCCCGGATGCAGAGGCTTTGCGTGCGTTGATCGAGACGTGGAAGCCGTGAGCCAGGGCATCACGGTGGCCGAGCTCTACGGCCAGGTCGCCCACAGGCTACAGCTCACCTGGTGTGCCGGCCGGGCCGGTGGCGACCGGCAACTGACCTCTGAGACGGTTCAGAAACCCAGCCTGGCGCTCATCGGGCACCTCAACTTCGTGCATCCGAACCGCGTGCAAGTGCTGGGATGCGCGGAAATGGACTATCTGCGCCGGCTCACACCGCAGGCCATGCGTCAGGCCATCGATCACCTCTATTCCACCGAGATCGCCGCGGTCGTGGTGGCCGACGGCGAGGTGGTGCCGGAGCTGATGATCGAGGCGGCCGAAAGGACGGCCACCCCGCTGTTCACCTCGCCCGAACAGAGCCCCGCACTCATGCGCGTTCTGTCTCATATCCTGAGCCAGGCCCTGGCCCCGTCTACCACGCTGCACGGGGTCTTTCTCGAGGTATCCGGCCTCGGGGTGCTGATCACCGGCGACCCTGCGGTGGGCAAGAGCGAACTGGCCCTCGAACTCATCTCCCGCGGCCATCGGCTGGTGGCCGACGATGTCGTCGATATCTTCGCCACTTCGCCCGACACCCTGGAGGGGCGCTGTCCCACATTGCTGCAGGATTTCATGGAGGTGCGCGGTCTGGGGGTGATCAACGTGCGCCGTCTGTTTGGCGAGACGGCCGTAAAGCAGCGCAAGAATCTCAAGCTCATCATCAGCCTCACCCCCGCCGAGCGTTGGGACCAGGTCGACCGTCTGGACATGCATGCCGAGGGCCGGGTGATCCTAGGCGTGGAAGTGCCCGAGGTCCGCATACCGGTGGCCGCAGGCCGCAACCTGGCCGTGCTGGTTGAGGTGGCGGTGCGCAACCACATCTTGAAGCTGCGCGGCTTCAATTCCTCCAGCGAGTTTGCCGAGCGTCAGCGCGCCGCCATCGCCTCGTCTGAGGCTGCATCAGGTCCATCCCCACCCGCCCAGGTTTAAAACGCGCATGCGTCTGGTCGTCATCACCGGGCTGTCGGGATCGGGCAAGAGCGTCGCCTTAAACGTCCTCGAGGACGCAGGTCTATATTGCATCGACAACCTGCCTGCCGCCATGTTGCGCGACACGGTGTTTTATCTCGATCAGTCGGGCTATCGGGACGTGGCGGTGAGCATCGATGCCCGAAGTCAGAAGAGTCTGGCTAGGCTGCCGGACGATCTTCGGCGACTGCAGGACAGACTGGACCTGCGTGTCATCTTTCTTGAGGCGAAGGAAGAGACCCTGGTCAAGCGTTTTTCCGAGACGCGGCGGCGTCATCCGCTCAACACCGGCGAGCTCTCGCTGCAAGAATCGATCCGCCTGGAGCGCGAACTGCTCGGCGATCTGGCCGCGCTCGGGCATCGCATCGATACCAGCGACACCTCCGCCAATACCTTGCGGACCTGGATTCGCGACATTCTCGGGCTGCAGAACACCCGCTTCACCCTGGTGTTCGAATCCTTCGGCTTCAAGCATGGCATCCCGTTAGATGCCGACTTAGTGTTCGACGTGCGCTGTCTGCCCAACCCGCACTATGACCCCGTCTTGCGTCCCCTCACCGGTGCCGACCCGGCCGTGATCGCGTTTTTGCAGGCCGAGCCGCGTGTTCTGGAGATGCTAAAGGACATCCGCGCCTACATCGAGAAGTGGCTGCCCGTCTACGCCCTTGACAACCGCAGCTATTTCACCGTGGCCCTGGGCTGCACGGGCGGCAAGCACCGGTCGGTCTATTTCGCTGAGACCCTGGCCGAGTATTTCAGGCCCCG
>DAITOH010000041.1:0-9461 GCA_036834225.1 Thiobacillaceae bacterium
GGCCGTGTCTATGCGGCTGACGAGGACAGAGGAGAAGACCATGCAAGCGATCCGCATCATCATCGCCTCAAGCATTGCCATGCTGCCAGCCGGCTAGGCACTAGCCATGCCGCCCGGCGTGATGCCGAAATCCACCAAGAGTCCCCTGGGCAAGGTCGTGTTCGACGGCAAGCTGCACGCTAACAAGGGCTAGACCGCGCCAAGTGCCATAGCGCCGTCTTCCAGAGAAGAAGGGCACCGCCCAAATTTAGCCTTACTTTGTTTTGCAGGTCTTGATGCCGAAGGGCAGATAGACCGGGCACCAGCCGATTGCGCCGGTGACCAGGGGCACAACGCCAATCCAGGCCCATGCAGGGCCACCCATGACAACCCAGGCGACGAGGGCCAGGCCGATGACGATGCGCAAGATGCGGTCGATACCGCCAACATTAGTAGTCATCACGATCTCCTTTCTATGGTCAACCCCACGGCGGGGATATCCTTATGTTAGCCCAAACGGCGCCGGGTTTCGGTGACTTGGGTTACAGAAGACGTGAGGATTAGAGGCAGACGGATGTCTTTGGGTTCAGGTCGGCGGTTGCAAGGCTGCCTCGATGGCTTGGATACGCGCGCTGCGCACGGCGGCCGGGATCGCCGCGGTGGCCAGCCCGCGCGCCAGCGCCCCGGCATCCACAGCGCGCGCGGCATCAAACGCCCGATACAAGCGCTCCGCCTGCACGAAAGGCCGCGCCTCCCAGCCCGGTCGCCCGTGAAAGTCCGCCTCACAGGCTTGCACAAAGGCCTGTAGGCGCTCGGGGCGGCGAAAGGCATCGCAGCACTCCAGCAGGTCGAGAAGGCCACAGGCGTCGAGACGGTCAGCCTGGTGCGCGAGCCCATGCCAGCGGCAGACCGCGATGGCCAGATCACGGCATTCGGCCGGAACGCGCAGGCGATCGCTCACCGCCGTCACCGCGTTAAGGCCGGCTAGCTCGTGGCCGCTGTGATCGGGCCAGCGCTCGCGCGGTGTAAGACCCTTGCCAACGTCGTGCAGCAAGGCGGCGTAGCGCACCGCCAGGCCATAGCCCCGATCGGCAGCGGCGTTGATGACCCGCAGCAGGTGGTCGCCGGCATCGATCTCGGGGTGGCTGGCGGGGTCCTGGGGTACGCCGAACAGCCGATCGACCTCCGGCAGCAGGCGAACGAGCGCGCCACAGTCCCTGAGCACCTCGAGCATGCGCGCGGGCCTGGTCTCCATGAGGCCGCGCGAGAGTTCCTGCCAGACCCGCTCCGGGACTAGGGCATCCACCTCGCCAGCGGCGACCATCTGCCGCATGAGTGCCAGCGTCTCGTCGGCTACGCGGAAATCGACGAGGCGGGCGGCGAAGCGGGCCACACGCAAGATGCGCACCGGGTCCTCGGCGAACGCCGGCGAGACATGCCGCAGCAGCCGGTGACCGAGGTCTGCCTGGCCGCCGTAGGGGTCGATGACACGGCCTGCGGCGTCCTCGGCCATGGCGTTGATGGTCAGGTCGCGCCGGCGCAGGTCCTCCTCCAGTGTGACATCCGGCGCAGCATAGACCTGGAACCCCTTGTAACCGCGCGCGGTCTTGCGCTCCGTGCGAGCTAAGGCGTACTCCTCTTGGGTCAAGGGGTGCAGGAAGACGGGGAAGTCCTTGCCTACTGGTCTAAATCCCAGGGCGGTCATCTCCTCTGGGGTAGCGCCGACGACGACGTAGTCGCGATCCTTGACCGGCAGACCGAGGAGGCGGTCGCGCACCGCCCCGCCGACGGCATAGACGCGGATGTGCGCAGGCAGGTGCATGAGCAAGGCGAGATCGAACAGCGCGGCCTACCGCTCACTCGCCTTACGTCATCGCCGCGCCATCTTGCGATAGCGCTCGAAGCTGCGATGCGGGCTCACGCCGCGCAGGTAGTCGATCACGGCCTCAAGAGCTGTGGGCTGGCCGAACAGGGCCGGGAAACCCTCCGGACAGACGTTGTCGGTCTGCATGGCGTAATAGTTGTCGCGGGTCATGAGCTTTCTGCCGGGTTTGAGCTCCATGAGCCGGGCGAAGAAGTAGGACTGGGTCTGATTGAGCGGGATGATCCAGCGCTTCAGTCCCAGGGTGCGGGCGGTGAGCCGCAGCAGCTCGGCCAGGGTGTAGACGCAAGGGCCGCACAGGCTGTATGTCTGGGCGTGGGTCGCCGGTTCGTCCAAGGCCTGCGCGAAGGCCCGCGCCACGTCACCCACGTAGACGGGCTGGAAGCGGACTGTTGCACCGGCCAGGGGCAGCGCCGGCGCGAGTTTGAGCAGATCGGCAAAGAGCGAGAGGAAGCTGTCCCCCGGTCCGAAGATGACGGAAGGGCGGAAGGCGGTGACGGCCAGCCCCGTGGCCCGGCCGATCGCCATCACCTCGGCCTCGCCCTTGGCCTTGGTCTGCTGGTAGACGCTGCGCGAGGCGCTGTCGGCGCCTAAGGCGCTCATGTGCAGCAAGCGCCGCACGCCGGCCTCGTTGCAGGCCTTAGCGATTTTGCGCGGCAGTTCGACATGGGCCCGCTTAAACTCGGCCGGCGTGCCGTGCAGGATGCCCACCAGATTGATGACGGCATCCATGTCCCGAAAGAGCTGGCGCAGCGTGTCCGGATCGTGCACGTCGGCCTCCACCACCTCGACGGTGGGCAGGACCGCCAGATCGATGATGCGCTGGCGGCGGCGCGTGGGCACCCACACCCTGCAGCCGCGCGAGGCCAGCAGGCTGACCAGGTGATGGCCGACAAAACCGCCGCCACCGATGACGCAGATCTTCTCGTGTTTCATGTTAAGCCAGGGTCGTCGCAAGATCATGGCAGGATTCTAACCGTTCATGGCCGAAAGGCCGCCCTGCTAGTGAGACGTCGCTACCGGCCATGAACGGTCCTTCACTCTAAGCCACTCCTTCTGAGAAGCAAGTAGCGTCGTAAGTTGTGCTCGCGGCTTTCACGCAAAGGCCTGCAGCCTGATGCTTAACCGGCATAAGCCGATGGCCCAAGCCCAAACGCTGATCGCTGCCTTCCTTGGCAGGGGATGAGCTGCCGGAAGTCCGTGCCGGTACGATGCCCAGCCGGTCCTTGAGCGCGGTGTGTGTAAGGCCCAGACGCCGGCTGTAGTGCATGGCATTAGCCATGACCTTCTTGACATACTCGCGCGTCTCTAGGAAGGGGATGGTCTCGATGTAGACCGCGCCCTCCAGAGGGACCGCTGCCTGCCAGCGGCGTGCCCGGCCGGGACCGGCGTTGTACGCGGCGGTAGCCAGCACGGGCGAGCCCTGCAGATCGTCTAGCACCCGTTTGAGGTAGAAGCTGCCGTAGCGCACATTGGTCTCCGGCTGGTTGATATCCGTCCGGTCGCTGCGCTTTTCGCCCAACTGGCGGGCGATCCACGCGGCCGTGGCCGGCATGATCTGCATCAGGCCCCGGGCCCCGGCGCTGGAGCGGGCATGGGCCACGAAACGGGATTCCTGGCGCATGAGGCCGTAGATCCAGGCCTCGTCCAGCCCGAACTCGCGCGCATTAGCCCGGGCCAGGTCACGGTAGGGCGTCAGGTAGCGCAGGTCGAAATTGTGCAGCTCCCGCGTGCGCTCGGCGGTGACAATCGCCCGGTCGTACCACTGGTGCCGGCGGGCAATCTCGGCTGCTGCCAGCAGTAAGACGTCATCGGCGCCGCGCAAGGCCCAGTCCCACTCGGCCACCGCGTCGGCCAAAAGACCGATCTCGCGTAGCATCAGGGCTCGCTGGATGCCGGGCAGGGCCTCCATCCGGCTGACTTCGGCCTCGCTTACGCGGTAGTCGATAGGTCGCGTCTCCAGACGCACCGGCAGTTCCTCTTCGGCTAGCAGGCCGTAGTAGTGATGGTCGCGCGATAGGCGGGCGAAGATCTGGTTGGCCTGAAAACCGGCCCCGAGCGCCTTGTGCGCCCGCCCACGCCAATAGCGCCAGACTGGCTCTTCCTGCATCTCCGGCGGCATGGCCAGGATGGTGGCGAGCAGCTCCGCCCAGCGACCGGCGCGCAGGTTTGCGCGGGCACGCCAAGCGAGTTGCGTCTCGCTAAGCGCGGTACCCGCACGACCGAACCAGTCTAAGGCGCGATCGTCATGACGCCGGGCGGCATGCACCGCAAGCTGCCCCCAGCCGTAGCGCTGCTCGAGGACGCCGTACTTGTCCTGGTGGTTTTCCCACAGCCGCACGGACGCATCCAGGTCCTTTTTCGCCAGCTGGGTTAGGGCGTAGAGCGCCACCTCGGCCTTGGCGCGATTGTCTGGCTTCTCGGCTACCAGCTGTTCCGGCGCCTGCTGGGCGCGGATCAGGCTATCGGCGGCCAGGCGTTCGCCCTCTGGCAGGGCGGCATCGAGCTCGCGCACGAGGCGCAGGTTGTTGGCATCCAGGGCCAGACGCAGGCGGGCGTAGCGATCTTCCGCGCTCAATAGGCCCAGCTCGAACAGCCGGGAGAACAGGCTCTCGCAGCCGGAGGGGCGGTCACTGCCGGTGCGATAAAGCGGCAGCACCTGCTGGCGCGACAGCGTCTCGCCGCGGGCTAAAGCGGCTAGCAGGTCGTAACACCGCAGTTCCAGGTCCTTGCGCGCAAGCTGGGCGGCCCAGGCTTCGTAGGCCGGCCAATTCCCCCGTCGGGCCGCCTCCCGCGCCAGGTCGGCGCGCAGGCTTTCCGACAGCACGCTGTCCGGATACTGATTGATGAAACGGGTGCGTGCCTCGTAGTTCGCGTTGTTGGCCTTAAGCCGCCAAAACACTAGGTAGGGCTGCAGCGGGTGGTCGGCGGGCAGCTTGCGGGCGTGTTGCTCGAAACGGTCGAAGTGTCCTTTCTGATAGGCCTCGCGGGCAGCCAGAAAATCCTTTTCCCAGGCGAGCGACGGGGAACTGATGAGGACGGCGAGGAGGCAGGCAAGGAACGGGCGGGGGCGGAACCGGTACACCAGGGAAGGGCGGCACAGCAGAAAACCGCACTCTATCGCATGGCCGCCCCGGCGTCCAAGACTGTGAGCTACTCGGCCAGGCTCACCTGCACCCGCACACGCACGCTACTGCCCGGATCATAAGGCAGGAAGGCGGTGTATTCCCGACCCTGATAGCGGTAGACCACGTTGTAGCCGCTCAGGCGCCGCTCCCACTGGTCCACCACCCGGCAGCGTTCCTCGTAGCGGGGGCGGGTTGTGACCCGCTCGCTGCGATGGCCGTCGTTGTCGATGTTGTCGCCGACGATGGCCCCGGTGGCGGCTCCGACGGCGATGGCCACGCTCCTGCCGGTGCCCTTGCCGATCTGGTTGCCCAGGATGCCGCCGGCGATGGCGCCGATCACGGCACCAGTGTAGGAACGAGAGGGCGTGGAATATTCATAGCCCACCTGCTCGGTCCAGCACTCCCGGCGGGGTGTGTTGACCTCCTCGTAGACCGGGGTACGGGCCACCACCCAGGCGGTGTCTTGGAAGACATCCTGGAAATCGCGTCTGAAGGGCGGCTTGGCCCAGGCGCCGGTGCTTGCGGCCAGTGCGGCCACCAGGGTAGCTAAGGCGAGCTTGCGTGTTGTGGCCTGCTTGTTTGTCATGGTGACCTCCTTGCGTTTCATGGTCGTCGAACGGTTGGCCGGCGGCTCATCGCCCGCCGGGTCGATCCCTCACCTCGTTGCGACGCTCGAAGCCGCGACCGAAACCGCGCCAGGCGTCGTCATCCCGGTCATGGCGCTCGTCCATCTGGAAGCCGCGTCGTTCCTGGGTATCGCGCGTGCGATACTCGCGCTCACGGGTAGGCTGTTCACGCCAGCCCTCGATGATCTCCCGGCGGCGAAACTCGCGCTGTTCCGGCGGCAGTTCCTGCAACTGCTCGCGCAATTGCTGCCGCAGCAACGCTTGCTCCTCCGGTGTCATGCGGTCCCACCTCAGTTGCAGCAGACGCCGTTCCTCCGCACTCATCTGGGCGATGCGCGGCAAGGGATCGCCCCAGGGGGTAACACCGTAGCCCGGATTCGCCATGACGTTGACCGATACCAGGGTCAGCGACAGCAACATGAGGGGTTTCGCTTTCATGTCCGTTTCTCCAGTAGACGATACGCAGATTAGGTGGCACCGGTTTCTCCGACGTTTCCCGCTAGGTTAAATTTGTAACAGTCTGTTTCCGGGCACCCCACCGTGTTTAGCCCGCCTCCCCTCGGGGCCTATCGGAAAGACCCGGGAAGGCTCTTTCGCGAGAACGATCATGGAACAACCCCATATTCTGGTGGTGGACGACGACACCGGCATCCGCGACCTACTTAGCGAGTATCTCAGCCAGCAGGGCTATCGCGTGGATACCGCCAGGGACGGCAGGGAGATGGATGAACGTCTGGCGCGCGCCAAGCCTGCCCTGGTGGTCATGGACCTGATGCTGCCCGGCGACGACGGTCTAACGCTCACCCGTCGCATCAAATCCACCCTAGGCTGTCCGGTGATCATGCTCTCTGCCCGCGGCGAGGATATCGACCGCATCGTCGGGCTGGAGGTAGGCGCCGACGATTACCTCCCCAAGCCCTTCAACCCGCGCGAGCTGCTAGCCCGCATCCGTGCCGTGTTGCGCCGCGGTGTCGAGGCCACTGCCAACGCACGAACTAATGCGCCCAGGATAAGCCGCTTTGGCGATTTCGAGCTCGACCTCGACGCACAGCGGCTTGCCCGCGGGGGCGAGGAGATCGCGCTCACCCGCGCCGAATTCGCTCTACTGCAGGTCTTCGTCGAACACCCCAACCGGGTCCTGTCGCGCGACCAGATCATGGACTGGCTTAAGGGCTACGAGCGCGATCCCTTCGACCGCTCCATCGACGTGCGGGTCACCCGTCTGCGGCGCAAGCTCGAGCCCGACCCTGCCAACCCGATCTACATCCGCACGGTCTGGGGCCAAGGCTATCTGTTCAACCCGAAGGGCAAGTGAGCCGCGCGAACGTGAGCAGGAGGTAGCACCTCTCACCCCATGCCCCGCACCCTCTTTGGCCGCACCGCGGCTGCGCTGCTCGTCGCCTTTGCCGTGCTGCAGGGTATCGCCCTGGCTGTGGTCTGGTTCAAAGTCATCGAGCCCTTGGCCTGGCGCACGGCGGACAATCTGGCCGGGCGCATGATCCTGGCGGCCCAGACCTGGGTGGAACTGCCCCCCGCCACCCGGCCGGACTTCGAGCTGGAACTGTCCCTGCACCACGGGTTGGAACTGGGGGCAGTTGCCGACCGGCTGCCGATCCGGCTTAAGGCCGGCTATTTTGACCGCCTGGTGGCTAAAGCCTTAAGCCAGCGGATGCGGCAGGCGGTCGTTCTCAAACAGGGTCCGGTGCCCGACTGGGCCTGGGCCGAACTGACCGTAGGCGGCCAGCTCCTGCGCGTCGGTTTCCTGCGCGAGCGCTACGCGCTCACCGCCCCCTGGGAAGCGGTGGCGGTGCTGCTAGCTGGTGCCCTGGGCTTAATGCTCCTGGCCCTGCTCATGGTCCGGCACATGAGCCTGCGGCTACGCTACCTAGCGATGCATGCCCAGACCGTCGGCCAGGGCCGGCAGCCCGAACGGCTGCCGGAGACCGGGGCCGAGGAGATCCGCGCCCTCACCCGGGCGTTCAACCGCATGGCCGACGAGGTCCAAGCCCTGCTGGAGAACCGCACGACCCTGCTGGCGGGCATCTCGCATGACCTGAAGACGCCGCTCACCCGCATGCGCCTGACCCTGGCCATGCTCGAGGGGGTGGATGCGCAGCGGTCTGCGCGCCTTGCGGCCGACATCGCAGAGATGGAGCGTCTCATCGCCGACATGCTGGCTTTTGCCCGCGCGCTCAAGGCCGAGCCGCCGCGCGAGATCGATCTGACGGGCTTGCTTGACGAGCTGGCCGACAAGGCGCGGCAGCTAGGCGAGGTGCACTGGCAGGCCGCGCGCCCCTGCCCCTGGCGGGTGGGCGAGTCGGCCTTCAGGCGTATCGTTAGCAACCTGCTAGAAAACGCCCTGCGCTACGGTGCGGGCCAGCCGGTGACGCTGGAACTCGTATGCGCTGAGGCAGAGGCCAGGGTGCGGGTTTTGGACCGGGGACCGGGCATCCCCGTAGCCGAGCGGGAGGCCGTTTTCCGTCCGTTCTACCGACTTGAGTCCTCCCGCAGCCGCGACAGCGGCGGCAGCGGCCTGGGGCTTGCCATCGCTCGCCAGCTCGCCGATGCACACGGCTGGCGCATCGAGCTTGCGGATCGCCCTGGCGGCGGCTTAGTGGCGGAACTGATCCTGCCGCGCGCAGGAGATGTGGTTACCGCGACTCGTACTTAGATACTAGCACCTCTAGCCAATACAGCATCCAGCAGCGGATGGAGAACTGCCGGCAGTGGATCTTCAGTCGGCGCCAGACATGACCGCAGCACGCCGCACGCGGGTGACCTGGCTTAGGGGCAGGGTGAGGGTCATGGCGGGCTCCTTAGTGTCTTGCCTTAAATGATGCAAGCAATATGCCAATACACCCTGCGTCAAGCAGCGGCACAAAACCTGCAAGATAGGGCACGAGCCGGGGGTCGCTGTGCGGCTACGGCCAAACGAGACGCTCTAGCGTGCCAAAGGCGTCGGAGACAACAGCAAGGCGTTGGGCTTTCGACACACGCAAGCCCGATCGGGCAGCATTACCGTGAAAGTCGCAAGCGCAATTAACGACGCCCCTGGACACCCTATAACGTGCGGGGCCCTGCCCTTGAGCCCGGCCAGGCGAGCCGCGCCAGCCGGTCACTGCCTGCCCCGACGACAACGCAGCCCCCTCGGGGGCGGCTCGCGGATCCTTCCGAGCCTGGAACGCTATGATCCCAGATTGCCCATCAAGATTTCGATTCCGGAAGAGCCCCGCGCCTGTAGGTCGGCCTTTAGGCCGACAAGTCGGGCAGAAGCCCGACCCCGCTCCCACAGGACAATCCGGGATCACCCCCCGCCATGGCATCGTCCTTTAGCAGCTGTGAGAGCTGCCGGGCATTCATCCGCCGCGGGCCGTCCTGACGGTTGCGTCCGCCGGCATGGCGGCTGTCGGCCGGCAGGATGCGCACCCACACGTCGGCGGGCTCGGAATACAGCAGATAGACACACTGGCCGTTGTGGTCCTTGACCTTGAACTCGATGCCCTCGTTGAGCAGGTACTGCTCGAAGTCCTTGCTCGAATCCGCATACAGTTCGATCTCGATGTCCGTGTGCCGGCAGACCGTGCCGTTCAGCACCCCGCCCACCAGTACCGGCTCGAAGCGCTGCAAGGTCTGCAGCACTTCCAGGGCCTGTCGGCGCAGGGCCTGCAGGAGGAGCCTGTGTTCGTCCGGGCGGTAGAGACTCTGGTGGGCCCGCAGGGCGGCCTCGATCTCGTCGTTGCCCGGCAGGCTGTGGGATTCGGGTGCCCCCAGTTGACGGGCGGCCTTGCGCTTGGCCAGGGCGAAATCCCGGATGCCGTGCTCCGCCATCAGTCGGGCGGCGAGCTG
>DAITOH010000042.1:0-9437 GCA_036834225.1 Thiobacillaceae bacterium
TGCCCACGTTCACGTGCGGTTTCGTTCGCTCAAACTTTTCCTTGGCCATTTTGCTCTACCCCTCAGCGCTAAAGGTTCACCCAACATTTATCCAACATGGCACTGCCCACTTCTATCTGGTGCCCATGGCGCGGATCGAACGCGCGACCTCTCCCTTACCAAGGGAGTGCTCTACCACTGAGCCACATGGGCGGCAAACACTTGCTCTGCCTCTCAATCTGGAGCGGGTGATGGGAATCGAACCCACGTCATCAGCTTGGAAGGCTGAGGTTCTACCATTGAACTACACCCGCCTTCGGCCACGTTCAACGGCTTTACTTCGTTTGTTGCCGGCCCGCCAGCACCGCTTCGCAACAGCGACACGACCCGGTCATGTCCTCGATACTGGTGGAGGGGGAAGGATTCGAACCTTCGAAGGCAGTGCCGGCAGATTTACAGTCTGCTCCCTTTGACCGCTCGGGAACCCCTCCGCGAAAGCTAGATATTATCCTAATCGCTCAGCGCGTTGTCAATGCCATTTCGGTCCCGGCTCAGACTTTGAACAGGAAATTCATCACGTCGCCGTCCTTGACGACATAGTCCCTGCCCTCGGAACGCATCTTGCCGGCCTCTTTCGCGCCCTGTTCTCCGCCATGAGCGATGAAATCCTCATAGGCGATGGTCTGCGCGCGGATGAAACCCTTCTCGAAATCGGTGTGGATCACCCCGGCGGCCTGGGGCGCGGTATCGCCCTTGTGTATGGTCCAGGCCCGCACCTCCTTTACCCCGGCGGTGAAATAGGTCTGCAGACCGAGGAGGTCATAGGCGGCACGAATCACACGGTTGAGCCCCGGCTCGGCAAGGCCCACATCCGCCAGGAACACCGCCTTCTCTTCGTCGTCGAGATCGGCGATCTCAGACTCCAGGGCGGCGCAAACCGGCACCACCGGCGCGCCCTCGCCAGCCGCATAGGCCCGGACCCGCTCCAGGAGAGGATTGCCTGTGAGGCCCTGCTCATCGACGTTGGCCACGTACATGGTGGGCTTGGCGGTGAGTAGGAACAGGGGCCTGAGCAGCGCTCGTTCCTCGTCGTAGAGATCCAGCGCACGCACCGGCCGCCCCTCGTTGAGTCCGGCCAAGGCCTTCTCCAACACCGCCACCAGGCGCTGGGCCTCCTTATCGCCCCCGGCGCGGGCCGCCTTAGCGTAACGGGCCAGGGCCTTCTCGACGGTGAGAAGGTCGGCCAGGGCCAGTTCTGTGTTGATCACCTCGATGTCCGATACCGGATCCACCCGGCCCGACACATGCACCACATTCTCGTTCTCGAAGCAGCGCACCACATGGGCGATGGCATCCGTCTTACGGATGTTGGCCAGGAACTGGTTGCCCAGGCCCTCACCCTTGGACGCGCCCGCAACCAGCCCGGCGATGTCGACGAACTCGACGGTGGCCGGAACGACCCTCTGGGGCTTGACGATCTCCGCCAGCTTAAGCAGACGGGGGTCTGGCACCTCCACCACACCCACGTTGGGTTCGATGGTGCAGAAGGGGTAATTTTCGGCGGCGATGCCCGCCTTGGTCAGGGCGTTGAACAGGGTGGACTTGCCGACGTTGGGCAGACCGACGATGCCGCATTTCAGGCTCATGGCTGATCTCGTGAGGGGTGAGGGGTAAGAGGTGAGGCGGGTCGGGTGTTCGCCCGCTGGACAGCGGCATTCCAGTCGCCCCTGCCGATTAAGGGCCATAGATCCAGGGCCCGGTCGATGGCGGCATCGATTTCGGTCCGCTCCTCTGGACGGGGCGGCTTGAGCACGAAATTCACCACCTCGCTGCGGTCACCGGGATGTCCGATACCGATCCTAAGACGCCAGTAATCCTGAGTGCCCAGATGTGCGGTGATGTCCTTCAGTCCGTTGTGGCCGCCGAGCCCCCCGCCGAACTTGAGTCGCAATTGTCCTGGCGGGATGTCCAGCTCGTCGTGCACCACCAGCACCTCTGCCGCAGGGATGCGATAGAAGCGGGCCATGGCGCTCACTGCCTGTCCGGACCGGTTCATGTATGTTTGCGGCAGCAAAAGCCACAGCCCCGCCCCGCGATCGTACCCCGCCAGCGCGTGAAAACGACTCTCCCTGGCAAGGCCGATGCCCAGGCGAGCGGCCAGCCGCTCACAAAACCAAAACCCGGCATTGTGCCGGGTTTCGGAATATTCGACCCCGGGGTTGCCGAGGCCGACCACCAGTCGCGGGGCGGCCTGCATACAGCGGGTCTATCAGGCGGCAGGCCCGCCCTCTTCCGCCGCGCCGGCTTCGTCGGCCTTGGCGCCCAGAATGGTGGCCACGGCGGGATCTTCGCCGCGTTGCAGCAGGGGCAGCTCCACACCCGGCGGCAGCTTGATGTGGGACAGGTGCAGGGAGTGACCCGCGGCCAGATCCTTTAAGTCCACCTCGATGAATTCGGGCAGGTCCTTGGGCAGGCAGACCACCTCCACCTCGTTCATCACATGGCTTACCACCCCGCCCTGCAACTTGACCCCAGGGGCGATGTCGCCGTTGAGGAAGTGTAGCGGCACCTTCATGTGCACCTTGTGTGTGGCGTCCACGCGCTGGAAATCGACATGCATGATCTGCTGCTTGTAGGGATGCAGCTGCACGTCCTTGAGCAGCACCGACTCAGGCTGCCCATCCACGGAGAGCCTCAGAACGGAAGAGCGGGAGGCCTCCTGGCGCAGCACCAGGAAAAGCTCCTTGTGGTCCATGGACACGGCCTGGGCCGGTTTTCCCCCACCATAGATGATGCCGGGCACGCGGCCGGCACGACGCAGGCGGCGGCTCGCACCCGTACCCTGCGAATCGCGCTTGGTGGCATTGATTTCGAAATGCATCGGTTTCTCCTTGCAGTTGATATACGACCGCCCGCGACCAGGCGGCCAGGGTTCAGCTACCAGCGGTCAGGTTACAGCGTTCAGCATTGCGTTGACTATTTGCTGTGACCCGGCTCCTGTCATTCCATGAACAGCGAACTCACCGAATCCTCATTGCTGATACGGCGGATGGTCTCCGCCATCAGTTCGGCCACGGTCAGCACGCGGATGCGCCTGCATTGCTTGGCATCCTCGCGCAGGGGGATGGTGTCGGTCACCACCAGTTCGTCGAGCTGCGAATGGTTGATACGCTCGACTGCGCTGCCCGACAGGACCGGGTGGGTGATATAGGCCACCACACGGCGTGCACCATGCTCCTTCAGCGCAGCGGCCGCCTCGCACAGGGTGTTGGCGGTATCCACCATGTCATCCATGATGATGCAGGTGCGCCCCCGCACATCGCCGATGATGTGCATCACCTTGGCCACGTTGGGCTTGGGCCGCCGCTTGTCTATGATGGCCAGGTCGCAGTCTAAGCGCTTGGCCACCGCACTCGCACGCACCACGCCTCCGACGTCCGGGGAGACCACCATCAGGTTCTCGTAGCTCTGCTTCCAGATGTCGCCCATCAGGATGGGGGTGGAATAGATATTGTCCACCGGGATGTCGAAGAAGCCCTGGATCTGGTCGGAGTGCAGGTCCATGGTGAGCAGGCGGTTGACGCCGACGGCGGTGAGCATGTCAGCCACCACCCGCGCGGTGATAGGCACGCGCGCGGAGCGCGCGCGGCGGTCCTGACGGGCATAACCGAAGTAGGGGATGGCGGCGGTGATACGGCCGGCAGATGCGCGCCGCAGCGCGTCCACCATCAGCATGATCTCCATCAGGTTGTCGTTCGTGGGCGTGCAGGTGGGCTGTAAGACAAACACGTCCTTGCCGCGCACGTTCTCCAGGATCTCCACCATGACCTCGCCGTCGGAGAACCGGCCCACCGTGGCGCGCCCAAGGCGGATATTGAGATGGCGCACCACATCCTCGGCAAGCCTGGGATTGGCATTGCCGGTGAATACCATCAGGCTGTCATAGGCCACTGCCGCACCCCGCTGGCATCTTCACCATGCCCTAGGAGCCTGTCGGACTTAAGGCTAATCTACTGCGCCGGTGGGAAGAGCGGTCCATTTTGGCCTGCGCTAAAACTCGCAGGCTCGTTTTGCCCGATTTCTCGTTGCACAGTCCCACTATGCGCCTTGAGATCGTGCAAAACTGTCCTCGCTCTCCCACCCGGCTTGCTGCGATCGCTCAAGTTCGACAGGCTTCTGGCAAACGACAACATCACGGAAGAAGAAAAAGCGTGCGGTGTTACCGCACGCTTGCTCGTGCCTGCCCGACCGAGACCGCCGGCAGGCGGCATTGGCTGGGGAGGTAGGATTCGAACCCACGCATGCCGGAATCAAAATCCGGTGCCTTAACCAACTTGGCGACTCCCCAAGCAACCCGTCAGACGCATTCGAACAGGGGGTGCCTGTCCAGACCGTCTGCAACAAAACCCGTCCATCCCGCCGGTCGTTTGCCGTACACCGCTTCGGCGCTGGCGCGATCCGGAAAAGCCGCAAACACGCAGGCACCCGATCCGGTCATGCGCGCGTCGCCGTATTGCCTGAGCCAAGCGAGATACTCGCCGACCACGGGATGTTTCGCGATCACCACCGGCTCCAGGTCATTGTGCCCGTAGCCCGGCGGAAGAGATGTGATTTTGATGGCTGGTGTATCTCTTGTCAATGCCGGCGATGCGAACACCTCCGCCGTGGAGACCGCCACCGGCGGCGTCAGCACCACATAGCTGGCCGGCGTCAGATCCACCGGCTGCAGAACCTCGCCCACGCCCTCGGCGAAGGCGCTGCGCCCGTAGATGAATACCGGCACGTCGGCGCCCAGACCAAGACCGATGTCCTGAAGCTGCTGGCGCGTAAGTCCGAGCCCCCAGATCCGGTTCAGGGCGATGAGCACGCTGGCTGCATCGGAACTGCCGCCCCCCAAGCCGCCGCCCAGGGGCAGACGCTTGTCCAGCCAGATGTCCGCCCCCAGACGACAGCCCGTATGGGACTGCAGGGTGCGAGCGGCACGCCAGGTGAGATCCCGCTCCACAGGCACACCGGGAAGAGGGGTGCGCAGATGGATGGCCCCATCCGTGCGCCTGGCCAGGTAGAGGTTGTCACCGTAGTCCAGGAAGCGGAACAGGGTTTGCAGCAGGTGGTAGCCGTCCGGCCGACGCCCGACCACGTGCAGGAATAGATTGAGCTTGGCCGGGGCGGGCCAGGCCTCACCCTCGGGTGTCTCAGGAGTTAGATCGTGTCGTCCCGGCGGTGACACGCATGACCTCCTGCCGATTGAGGTGATTCAAACTTGGTTCAATCTGCCTGCCAGGCATCTACCACCAGGCGGAATTCCAGTGCCTCGTCACGACGGGCGAAGATGCGGCCCGGCAGCCAGCGCCCGCCGTGGACCTGATAGCGCCCGTACTCGACACGCCAGCCATCCTGCGTCAGGCGCGTAACGCGTCCCTCGCCGTTGCGCTCCAGGTCGTATGGAGCGCCTGGCTTAGGCTGCGCGGAGAGCCAGTACACCATGCCATCCAACGGCAGGCGCACCCCCAGTACAGCATCCAGCAGATCCTCCCCGCTGACGGCAACATAGGTTCGCCCTTCGGCGCTCTTGAGGGTGACCTGTCCGTCTGCCCGGCGCAGCTCCGCCACGCCCTGCCCCAGCGGAGAACTGAGCAGGATCTCGTCGCTAACCGGATCGTGCGTCCAGCGTATGCCGCCCGAGAAGGACTGTTCCGCCGTCCAAACCGAGATGCGCCCCTTGAGGTGGAACCGGCTTAAGGCCTGCTGCGGTTGCACGCCGACAGCCGGCGGCGCCGGCGTCTGCCACATCTGCGCACAACCGGCGAGCAGGGCCAGACCCAGTCCCAAACCCAGGAGCCTGTCGAACCTGCCTCCACGGGCGTAGACGGGTCGCTGTCCGACTCGCGCCGCTCGAATCACGGCTGCAGCCGACCCAGGGTCTCGCGCAGGCTTTCGTTGTCGGGATGCTCGCGCAGGGATCCCTGCCAAATGCGCCGGGCCTCCTCACGGTCGCCCCGCACCCAGAGGACCTCGCCCAGGTGGGCGGCGATCTCCGGATCGGGCCGCAGGGCAAAAGCGCGCTTGAGATAGTCCAGCGCCTCGTTGACACGCCCTGCCTTGAACAGGGCCCAACCCATGCTGTCGAGGATGAACGGGTCATCGGGTGCCAGCTTGATGGCCTGTTCCAACAATGCGATGGCCTCGGCGACCCGATCCGTACGGTCCGCCAGGGTATAACCCAGGGCGTTGTAAGCGTGGGCATGGTCCGGCTTGAGGCGGATCAACTGCCTCAGATCCTGCTCGAGGATGTCCAGACGGTTGAGCTTTTCCGCCGCCATGGCCCGGTCGTAGAGCAGTTCCGGCGCCTCCGGCATCGCCGCCAGCCCTCGGCTGAGCACCTCGTAGACCTGCTTGTAATCCCTCGCTTCACGCAGCATCTGCGCTTCGGCCTGGATGATCCGTATCCGATCCGCGTCGGTGTCTGCAGCGATACCCGCGAGCAGAATGCGCCCCTCGTCGACGCGGCCGAGCTTGCCCAGCACGACCGCAGCCTTGAGTCTGGCATCGAGCAGGTTGCGGCCATCCTGCACGCTGCGGTACCAGTTCAGGGCCTCCTCGTACTGGCGTCTTGCTTCGCTCAACTGCCCCAGGTACATCCTCACCTGGTCCCTGTCCGCCTCGTCGCTCGCCAGGGCCTCCCTGAGGTAGCCCTCGGCGGCTTCCATGTCGTTCATCTGCATAGCCAACAGACCTAGAGAGACGAGGATCTCGGGTTTGCCCTGGCTTTGGCTGCGCAAGATCTCAAACTGGGCGCGCGATTCTGCAAAACGGCTCATGCGGGCATATTGCCGGGCTAAGGCCAGCCGCACCTCGCGGGCGTCAGGGTGCTGCGCAAGGAAATCCTGCCAGTAACCCACCACCAGATCATCCCCCTTGCGTTGCAGGATCTGACCCTTGAACAGGGCAACGGCCTCCCAGCCCGGCTTAAGCCGCAAGGCCTCATCCGCCGCCTGCATGGCCCGATCCGACTGACCGGCATGCCAGGCCACCTGCGCCACTGCGTAGCTGGCCTCGGGCACCGAGGGATAGGATGCCGCCAGTTCGTTCATCAGGGCTAAGACCGCCGGCTTGTCCTGATGGCGTAGCAGCATCCTGGGCAACTGCAGAAAGGACTCGCCCACGCCGCGCCCGCCATTCTTCAGCATCCACTCCAGGTGCGGCCTGGCGTCTTTGAGGCGCCCCGAGTTGATGAGTAGGGAGACGTAGGTCTGGCGCGCCTTGAGCGAATCCGGGTCGCGTTCCAGCCAAAGTTGTGCGGCCTTCAGGGCATTCGCCGGCTTGCGGGCGAAGATCGCCATCTCTGTGGCGCGCTGGGCGATGCGGGGATCATGCGTCTTGACCGCAAGATCCAGGAAGGCCTCGCTGGCCAGGGTCAGTTCACCGCGCTGACCCGCGATTTCCCCCAGCAGGAACTGGTAGAGGATTTGCGGCGTGAGCTCCTGGCGGGGCGGCACGGATGCCGGCAGGGGCGCGGCTGGCTTCGGCTTTTCCATTTGCGCCACGGTCATGTTGGCGCAGGCGGTTACGGTCATGAGGCCGAACACGACCGATATCAGGGCTTTGAAGGTCATGGCATGTTCCACAAGGTGTTGTCGCCATTATGCAAAAGGCCGCACGGGGGCGAAAGGTTTACCATCATCGTGATTGAATCGGTTTCTGTGAAAAAATGCCCGAACTGCCCGAAGTCGAGACTGTCCTGCGCGGACTCAGGCCCCACCTGGAGGGCGTACGCCTGGCGGGAGCAGTGGTACGCGATCACCGTCTGCGCTGGCCGGTGCCCTCTGGACTGGATGCGCGCCTGCGCGGCCAGAAGGTCCATGCGCTGGGACGTCGCGGCAAGTACCTGCTGCTCGAACTGGACCGGGGGCAGCTGATCCTGCATCTGGGGATGTCGGGCAGCCTGCGCATCCTAACCCAAATCGACCCGCCGGGCCCGCATGACCATGTGGACCTCTTGCTGGAGGGAGGGGCTAGGCTACGCCTGCGCGATCCGCGCCGCTTCGGGGCGGTGCTTCTGACCGACACACCCGGTCAACACCCCCGGCTCGTCCATCTCGGTGTCGAGCCGCTGAGCCAGGACTTCGACGGCAATTGCCTCTATGCCTCGACCCGGGGCAGGCGCACGGCCATCAAGCAACTCCTAATGAATGCCCGCCTCATCGCCGGCATCGGCAACATCTATGCCAACGAATCGCTGTTTTATGCCGGCATCGATCCGCGCCTGCCCGCCGGCCAGCTGAGCCGCGCACAGTGCATGAGGCTGGCCGCCGCCATCCGCGACACACTGGAGCAGGCCATCGCGGCGGGGGGCAGCACCCTGCGCGACTTCGTCGACAGCGCTGGGCGGCCGGGTTATTTCCAACATGACTACGCGGTCTACGGCCGCGCCGGCGAACCCTGCCGCCGATGTGGCCACACCATCGCGACCTTCCGCCAGGGCGGTCGCAGCAGTTTCGCGTGCCCCACCTGCCAGAGGCGCTGAGGCCCGGCTCGGGTCGACCACCTACTGCCTGACCCTGAAGCTATAAGGCCCGCCTACCGTTATGCTACATTGCCGACAGACGGCAAATGTACCCGCATCCATCGGAGGATCTATGCGCCGCCCCACGCTCGCAGCGGAATTCGAGTCCTACAGCCGTTGGCGCAACCAATTGGCGGGCAGCATCATGGCATACCGTCAGTAGCTGGCCCGGGAAGACCTCAACGATTCGCAACGCGACCTGCGCCTGCAGCAGCTCATCGACCGCCTGTCGGAGGACAAGCTGCACGTCGCCTTCGTAGCTGAGTTCTCCCGCGGCAAGTCCGAACTCATCAACGCGATCTTCCTGTCAGACCTCAAGCAGCGGCTGCTGCCCTCGACCGCCGGGCGCACCACCATGTGCCCGACGGAACTGCTCTACGACGCCGACCGGCCGCCCCTGATCGAGCTTCTGCCGATTGAGACGCGAGCCACCAATGCCACCGTGTCCGAATATAAGAACTATCCGGAGGAGTGGACGGTGGTGCCCATCGACGTCAGTTCCAGCGAGAGCGTCAGCCGCGCCATGCAGGAGGTGTGCCGGGTGAAGACGGTCAGCCGGGAGGAGGCCGCCCGCTATGGCCTTTTCAATCCAGAGAGCACCGAGGACAAT
This sequence comes from Thiobacillaceae bacterium, assembly GCA_036834225.1. Classification (GTDB taxonomy): domain Bacteria; phylum Pseudomonadota; class Gammaproteobacteria; order Burkholderiales; family Thiobacillaceae; genus JANWZL01. The sequence continues at coordinate 9,156 of DAITOH010000042.1, forward strand.
CCACCGTGAAAGTCGCGAGTGCGGCTCACCAGCTCACCTCCCCCTCGGAGTGAGGGGCTCAAGGAGAGGGACCGTTCATGGCCATCCCTACGTCTTACATAGGCTGAGGCGGCCATCAGACTATAAACGGTTGGCGGAGGCGGCTCGGGTTCCAGTCTATTTGCCGGTCAGCCGGTGGTACTTCTTCATCAGCTGTTCCGGACTTTCGACATAGACGGGATTCAGGTGGATGCAGTCGACCGGGCAGACCTCCTTGCACTGGGGGGTGTCGAAATGCCCTAC
>DAITOH010000043.1:0-9425 GCA_036834225.1 Thiobacillaceae bacterium
AGCGTATCGTTCGCTGGGCCCACCCGCTGCCAGGAGTTCTCGTTGAGCGCCACCTCGTATTTCGCCCAGCGTGCGAATTCTTCCAGGGTGCAAAGTCCGGTCTTGCGCCGGCAGGCACCCGCTATGCCCTTGAAGCGCACCATCTCCTCGCCGCTTTCGGGGTCGAGAAAGAATTCGAGCACCTGGCGCACGCCCCAAGATCGGCCATAGGCCCCGTTGCTGTAATGGCGGCCGGGCTGGATGTCACGCGCGTGCATGCCGCCGATCAGGTGGTGATGCGCCGGTAGATGTCGGCCACCTTGAAGGGCAGGTCGGCGACGTCGTCTAGGATGATGTAGCGGGCCGCGCCATACATGTGCGGCAGGTAGTCGCGCGCCTCGCGGTCTATGGTGATGCAGAAGGGATGAATGCCGGAGCGGCGCGCCTCCAGCAGGGCCATGCGGGTATCCTCGACGCCGTAGACGCCGCGATAGACGTCGAAGTAGTCGTCGGGCCTGCCGTCGGACAGGGTGACGAGCACCTTGGTGCGCGCCTCGACCTGGTTCAGCAGGCGGGTCAGGTGGCGGATGGCGAAGCCCATGCGCGTGTATTCCTGCGGGCGGATGCCCGAGATGCGCGCCTTCACCTCGTCGGTGTAGGGCTCGGCGAAGGTCTTGATGCGGAACAGCTCGCAGCGTTTGCGCGTGATGCCAGAGAAGCCATAGATGGCGTAACGGTCGCCCAAGCGTTCCAGGGCCTCGCACAGCAGGACGAGTGCCTCGCGCTCGGCTTCGTTGATCCAGCCCTTGGTCGAGCCGGACATGTCCACCATGAACACGACGGCGATGTTGCGCTCGGCCCGGTGCAGGCGCACGAACAGCCGGTCGCTCATCTCGCGTCCGTCGCGTGCGTCGGCCAGGGCCTCGACCAGGGCGTCGATGTCCACTTCGTCGCCGTAAGGCTGGCGCTTCATGAGCCGGTTCTCGTCGCGCATGGCCTCGAAGGCGCGGCGCAGGCCCTTGACGATGCCGGCATGGCGCTCCAGGGTCTGGCGGTGAAAGTCGTCATAGACCGGCTTGACCTCCTTTTCCCGCATCACGCACCAGTTCTTGCGGTAGTGCTGCCGGCCGTGGTCCCACTCCGGGTAGAGCTCCGCGCCTTCCTCGTGATAGGTCCCCTGCCAGACCGCGTCCGGGTCCGCTGCCTTTTCCTCGTAGTGGCTGGCGTCGTATTCGCCCTCGCCGGCCGGCACCAGATATTCCGGCGGGATCTCGCCGAAGTCCAGCCAGACCGAGGTGAGCAGCTGTTTCACGTCGTCCGGCGGGGCAATGGGGGCGCCATCCAGGGTGATTTCGAAGTCCACACGGCCGTCCTCGTCGCATACCTCGACCTCGAATCCGGCCTGCTCCTGCGTCGCCGACCTCTCGTCCGCCGCTGCGGCCTCGTCCCGGTGGCGGCGAAGTTCCTCCCTAAGCTCTGCGAGCTTGATGCGCAGCCGCGCCTTTTCCCTGTCCAGGCGGGCGGCGCGGGCGGTCGCCACCGCTTCGGGCCGCAGTTCACCCTGATAGCACAGCGGCGCGAAGTCGGGCAGGGCGTAGGCCTCGCCCAGCAGGGCGAGGCTGTCCTCGACGCGTGCCAGTGGCGACGCGAGCCGTTCACGCATGGCCTGCCAGGCGGGCGGGAGATCCTCCCCAAGCAGGGTTGCCAGCCTTTGCATCTCCCGGTGCAGCCCGGGTAATTCGCGTTCGATGCAGGCCTGCAGGCGCAGGGTCTCGAGGGCATGAAACTGGTTTAATGCGCGGGCCGGGTGCGGGTAGTCGGCGCAGGCGGCCTGGATGTCGACCCGCAGCGTACCGTAGCGGGTCTGCGCCCAGAGCAGGGCGACGCTGGCCTTGGCCAGTTTGAAGTTGTCCTCTAGCCGCGGGAAACGGGCGGTGATGGCGGGCAGGTAGACGCGTTCCCCGTCGGTATAGGGGCTCTCCCCCAGTTCCAGCTTGAGCCGTCGGCCCGGCAGGCCGCGCACGAAGTTGCCGAGCACGCCGGCGATGTCGTCGAACAGGGCGCCGGCGGTGTGTTCGGAGCGCACGTGCACGAAGCTGTCGACCTGATCGGCCACGGCGATGGCGGCATACATGCCGGCGCGGTCGTAGGTGTCGCACAGATGCACGGCCCAGGCCTCGATGGCGCGCCGGTCGAGGCGCTTGAGGAGATCCGGCGCGCGCTGGCTGAAGCGGAAGGCGAGCGTGATATGGGTGCTGGCGATGCGCTTGATCCAGTCCAGCACGAAGTCCTGGTCATCGCGCTTGAGGCGACACAAGGCGCGCGCGACCGGGCCCACGTTGTGGAAGGTGAACTCGGTCTCCAGCCATTTGTCGAGCAGGGCTTGGATCTCGGCGCGAGTGAGTTGCGGGGCAGACACGCTCGCCACGGCTAGTCGTAGGTCTTGAACCTGCCGCCGGCTAAGTTGGCCATGTAGGCCACGGCCCGCTTGACCTCCAGGTCGCTTAAGTGCGGGTGACCGCCCTTGGGCGGCATCTTGCGAATGCCGCGGATGGCCGTGCGCTCGAGCATCCTCTGGCCCTCGGCGATGAGCGGTCGCCAGGCCTTGCGGTCGCCGAGCTTGGGGGCGTTCAGCACGCCACTGGCATGGCAGGCGGCGCAGTAGTGTTCGTAGACCTCGGCGCCGGATTTCGGTGTTTTGTCTGTGTCCGCACCGGCGGCGAACGGAAGCAGCCCGGCCAGGGCCGCAAACATGAGGGAATGCGCACGCATGACGACCTCCTCGCGGTGATTCAGAAGATGGACGAAGACAGTTCCTGCATGGCCGCCAGCATGTCGGCGTCGTCGGTGACCGCCTGGGCCACCGCGCTCTGGCAGGCGGCCACCGGCTCGATGCCGCTGGCGATGAGCTTGCCGGCGTGCACCAGCAGCCGCGTCGAGGCGCCTTCGTCCAGGCCGCTGCCCTTGAGATTGCGGGTCATCTGCGCGAACTTGACCAGGCGTTCGGCCATGGCGGCGTCCACACCGGACTCATTGGCGACGATCCGCCGCTCTAGCTCTGGGGCAGGGTAGTCGAACTCCAGGGCGACGAAGCGCTGCCGTGTGGATTGTTTGAGGTCCTTCAACACGCTCTGATAGCCGGGGTTATAGGAGATGGCCAGTCCGAATGCGTCCGGTGCCTTAAGTAGCTGGCCGAGTTTCTCCATCGGCAGGGTGCGGCGATCGTCGGCCAGCGGGTGGATCACCACCATGGTGTCCTTGCGCGCCTCGACGATCTCGTCCAGATAACAGATGCCGCCCACCCGCACGGCTCGGGTCAGGGGACCGTCGACCCAGACCGTCTCGCCACCCTTGACCAGGTAGCGGCCCACCAGGTCGGAGGCGGTGAGGTCGTCATGGCACGACACCGTGATCAGAGGCCGCTTGAGTCGCCAGGCCATGTATTCCATGAAGCGGGTCTTGCCGCAGCCGGTCGGCCCCTTCAGCAGTACTGGCAGCCGGTTGCGGTAGGCGGCCTCAAAAATAGCGATCTCATTGCCGACGGGTTCGTAGTAAGGCTCCTTGCGGATGAAGTGCTCTTCGGGGGCGAGGGTGTGGGCTTCCAAAGTGAACTCGGTTCTGGCGTTGATTAAGGGTGGGGCCGGCATGGGCGGGGCTGCCGCCAATTGTCCTCAATCCGGTGTCACCGGCTCAACCCCTATGACAAAAGGGGATAGGCGTGTAACGACCCGTCACAGGCTAAAACAGGATGCAAAGCCGCGCTTACAGGCCATCGCTAGGTTTCAATCACCGGCGCCGCATGGTGCGCTTTGGCCTGAATGAAAGGAGTTGAGCGATGAAACACGGCACGATGATGAAGACCCTGGGTATCCTGGTCCTGTCCACCTTCGGCCTGGCGGCCGGCGCAGCCCTGGCCGACGGGCGCGGCTGCCTGGGCACGGGCCAGAACCCCTATCTTGCGCATGTCCATCCGGCACCCGTCTGGGGTTAGTATTCCGGTCAGGGCGGCGAGCGCTGGAATAAGCGCATCGATGCCCGTCAGGACAGGCAGTTGAGCCTCATCCGCTACGGCGAGCATACGGGTCAGCTCAGCCCGCGCAAGGCGCAGCGGCTGATGGCTAAGCAGCGAGAGATCGAGCGACTAGAGCGCCAGTTCATGGCCCTGCCGGCTCAGTCCGCAAGAGCGCAGGCGATTGGAGTCGGCCTTGCATGAGGCCAGGAGCAACATCTGTGAGGAGTTGCGCGATCGGCAATATCGTAGGTAGAGCGTACCGGGTCGATCGGCCGCAGGGGTCAAAGGTCCGCACTCGCTGCGCTCATCTTCCGCCCGTGGGGGTCAGTTCCGTCGGGACGGTCGTGCGGAATTGACCTGCTGCGGTCGACCGGTCAATCGCCGCCGTCTAGCTTGCGGAAATATTCCGAGTATTTCTCGTCCTCCAGGCGTTCGCGGTTGGCCTCGAATTCCGCGCGCATCTGTTCGGCCTTTTCCTTCAGCCGGGCCAAGCGTTTTTCCCGGGCGCCCGGCCGCTCCTCCAGGAATTTCTCGTTGAACAAGACCTGCTTGAGGAAGTTCATCGCGAAATCGAGCAACTTCTCGTCGTAGGCGACGATCTCGGCCATGGTGTCGACCGGCACATCGTAGGTGTCGTTGAACGAAGGGCTGATGACGAAGGCGCGGAAGCGATCGAGGTCATAACTGGCCATGAAGAACAACTGGTTGGACAGCGGTGTCGGGCGGCCGATCGCCGGTCCGGCCGACTTGCGCTTCAGGACCAGCTGACGCCAGGCGCGTCCCTTCTCGTCGTAGTCGGTCACGCCCTGTTCCTGGCGGTATTCGTCGATGCTCAGCTTGCGGTCCTCCAGGTGACCCAGGCAGGTGGGTTCCTTGACCAGGGCATAGGCCTGTCGGTCGGTGTACTCATCCTGGCGGCGCAACGACAGCAGGGCCAGGGGGTAGTAACGGCAGGCGGTGGGCCGATCCTCGTAGACGCTGCAGCCCTCCGGCACCATGAACTGGCAGGCCGAGCCACCTTCGACCGCCTTGAGCTTCACCCCGGGCATGCCGTCCTTGTCCATCTCATAGGGCACCGTGTACCTCTGCAGGAACTCGCCCGAGGACAGACCCAAGCGGTTCTTGAGCCGCAGGATGTCGTAGGGGGTGAGGGTGATGTCGATGTTGCTGCAACAGACATTCCAGCACTTGACGCCCTTGTGGCAGCGGAACTGGATGGTATGGTCGCCGTCCAGCATGTTGGGCACGATCGGCGCCGCCTCGAAGGGGGCGTCCTTGGCCAGATTCTTGAATTGGTTTTCGTCCATGTCGGGTATCCGAAGTCAGATATCAGGAATCAGGGCTCGGGAATCGCGAGAGGTTCACATTCTGATCCCTGATTCCCGACTTCTGATGCTTGAAACAAAACCGGGCACCTTGTGGGTGCCCGGTTTTTCAGCCTAGCCCTGACCGCTTAGTGCGCGGCGGGCTTGAACAGCTTGGACTTGTCGACCAGGTCCACGTGGGCGCGCTTGAACACGGTCCACTGGCGGGTGGTCTTGTCGTAGACCGAGTTCACGAAGCAGTGCCAGTTCTCTTCATCGATGAAGTTCTTGTCGGCGCGATAGTAGAAGCCCGGGTAACGGGTCTCTTCGCGGAACTGGATGTGCTTCATGTGGGCCTCGGCGGTCAGGATGCGGTGGTAGTTTTCCCAGGCCCGCAGCAGCTCATGCAGGTCCTTGGCGCGCATCTTCTGGGAGTCTTCCTTGAGCATGGCCAGCTTCTCTTCCGCCACCTCCAGCATCTTGGCGTTGGTGGTGTAGTAGGTGGACACACCGGCAACGTACTCGTCCATGATCTTCTGCAGACGGAACTGCAGCATCTTGGGTGTGATGTAGTTGGGGTTGACGTCGATGGCGGTGGTGTAGTCCTTGAACTCCAGGTAGTTACGCACCGGCTTGTAGATCTCTTCCACCAGCTGCTCCACGGGGGTGTCCAGCTCGACCTTGAGATCCTTGTTGTCGAGGCAGTACTTGACCATGGCCTTGGCGGCGATACGACCTTCGGCGTGCGAACCGGAGGAGAACTTGTGGCCAGAGGCGCCCACGCCGTCACCAGCGGTGAACAGACCCTTGACCGTGGTCATGCTGCGGTAGCCCCAGTGCCAGCCGGAGGGCAAGTGGGCCGGGATCTTGTCCTTGTCGGGGTGGGTCTCCTCGGTCGGGGCACCCACGTCCTCGGGACCAGACACCCAGATGCCGCAGCAGCCGGAGTGCGAACCGAGCAGGTAGGGCTCGGTGGGCATCAGCTCGGAGTTCTTTTTCTCCGGCTCGATGTTCTCGCCTACCCAGATGCCGCACTGGCCAACGCACATGTCGAGGAAGTCCTCCCAGGCCTCGGCCTCGAGGTGCTTGACCTCGCGCGGGGACAGGGTCTCACGCAGCTTGGCGAGGGCGGTCACGGTGTCCATGTAGATCGGGCCGCGACCTTCCCTCATCTCCTTGAGCATGAGGTGGTTGCGCAGGCAGGAGGCGGGAACGGCGGCCTGACCATACGGAGGGTACTCGTTCAGCAGCTCCTTGTTCTTGACCATGTACACCTCGCCGAAGGCATTGATGGCTTGGGCCTTGAACAGCAGGAACCAGGCACCTACCGGGCCGTAACCGTCCTTGAAGCGGGCGGGCACGAAGCGGTTTTCCATCATGGTCAGCTCGGCGCCGGCCTCGGCGGCCATGGCGTAGGTGGAGCCGGCGTTCCACACCGGATACCAGGCACGACCGGTGCCTTCACCGACGGAGCGCGGACGGAAGATGTTCACGCAGCCACCAGCGGCCAGCAGGATGGCCTTGGCCTTGTAGACATAGACCTTGTGCTCGCGCACGGAGAAGCCGACGGCGCCGGCGATGCGGTTCTTGTCGTTCTTGTCGTTGACCAGCTTGACGATGAAGACCCGCTCCTGGATGCGGTCCATCCCTAAGGCTTTCTTGGCGGCCTCGGCGACGATCCACTTGTAGGACTCGCCGTTGATCATGATCTGCCACTTGCCGGAACGCACGGGCTTGCCGCCGTCCTTGAGCGCGGGCAGGCCCTGGGCGCCGTCATGACGCTCACCGTTCTCGTCGGTCTTCCAAATGGGCAGGCCCCACTCTTCGAACAGGTGTACGGAGTCGTCGACGTGGCGGCCGAGATCGTAGGCCAGGTCGTCGCGGGTGATGCCCATCAAGTCGTTGGAGACCATGCGGGCGTAGTCGGCGGGATCCTGCTCGGGGCCGATGTAGGTGTTGATGGCGGACAGGCCCTGGGCCACGGCGCCGGAGCGGTCCATGGCGGCCTTGTCGACCAGCTTGATCTTCAGGTCCACGCCGGCTTCGGCCTTGGCGGCCTCGGCCCAGCGCATGATTTCATAGGCGGCGCCGCAGCTGGCCATGCCGCCTCCGATCAGCAGGATGTCGACCTCTTCCTGGATGACCTCGGGATTACCAAATTCACCAGCCATAGTATTTCCCTTTCTGTATTTCCTTTTCTCAGATTACTTGCGGATCAGTTCTTCCGGCTTGCCGGCACGGTAGCCCTTGGCATACTCGGCGGTGAAGAAGCCGGGCTTGGTAATGTCGGCCAGCTTCGCGCTGGGCTTGCCGCCGTAGGGATCGATGGAGCCTTCGGGGGTGGTGCGGATCGGGAACTTGAAGCGCTTCATCGTGCCGTTGCGGAACTTGATGGTCCACATGATGGAGTCGGAGCCGCGCAGAGGCTGCACCTGACCGCCCAGGGGGACGATGTCGGCGTAGTGGCGCACCTCGATGGCTTGCTGCGGGCAGATCTTGACGCAGCTGTAGCACTCCCAGCACTGCTCGGGTTCCTGGTTGAAGGCCTTCATGGCATGGCCGGTCTCGGAACCGTCCTTGTCCAGCTTCATCAGGTCGTGCGGGCAGATGTACATGCAAGCGGTCTTGTCCTGACCCTTGCAGCCGTCGCACTTGTCGGTACGGACATAGGTAGGCATGTAACTTCTCTCCTTGTTAGCTAACAATCCGCGCTCGCGGCGCGGTCCTTCGAAATCCGGGCCCAACCTTGGCCGGGGCGTATCGCGATTCCGCTTCCGGCGGGCCCGGGGATTACGAATCATCAGGCGGCCGAGTGGCCCTTGAGTTCGATCTTGACCTTCTGGTCGTCGGCCAAGCTCGCATAGTACTCGCGCAGGATCGCAAGCACTTCGGGACGGCTGAATTCGGCCGGCACCTCCTGACCTTCGGAAAGGGCCTTGCGCAGCTTGGTACCGGACAATAGCAGCCGGTCCGCAGGCTCGTGCGGGCAGGTGCGGGCGGACGCCATACCGCCGCACTTGTAGCACCAGAAGGTCCAGTCAATCTTGAGCGGCCTGGTTTCGAGCGAATCCTTGGGAATCTCGTCGAAGATCTTCTGCGCGTCGAACGGGCCGTAGTAGTCGCCCACGCCGGCATGGTCGCGGCCGACGATCAGGTGCGAGCAGCCGTAGTTCTGGCGGAACAGGGCGTGCAGTAGCGCCTCGCGCGGGCCGGCGTAGCGCATATCAAGCGGATAGCCGGCCTGGATCACGGTATTGGGGACGAAGTAGTTGTCGATCAGGACCTTGATGGCCTTGGTGCGGACCTCGGCGGGGATGTCACCCGGCTTCAGCTTCCCCAACAGGGAGTGGATCAGCACGCCGTCCATGGTCTCGATGGCGATCTTGACCAGGTATTCGTGCGAACGGTGCATGGGGTTGCGGGTCTGGAAGGCGGCGACACGGCTCCAGCCCATAGCCTCGAACTTGGCGCGGGTTTCGGCCGGGGTCAGGAACTGATCGCCATACTTGGCCTTGAAACCGCCGTCGGACAGCACCTTGACCGGGCCGGCCAGGTTGTACTTGCCCTGGGCCATGACCATCTTCACACCGGGGTGTTCGAGGTCGGTGGTCTTGTACACCATCATGCACTCGTGCGCCTTGTCTATGGTGTACTTGTCAGTGATCTTCATGGTGGCCATGATCTCGTCGGAGTCCCCGCTCACCAGGGCCACCTCGTCGCCTTCCTTGACATCCTCGTCGTCGGTGGAGAGGGTAATAGGGATGGGCCAGAACAGGCCGTTGGCCATCTTGTAGCCGTCGCACACGCCCTGCCAGTCGGACCTGGTCATGAATCCGTCCAGGGGGGTGAAGCCGCCGATGCCCAGCATGATGAGGTCGCCGGTTTCCCGGGAGGACATCTTGATCTGTTTCATGGTCTTGGCTCGCGCCAGTTCGGCCGCTTGGGCCTCGCCGGTGAGCAGCAGAGGCTTGAGTTCACCACCACCATGGGGTTTGACGAGACGGGACATAGAGGGCTCCTTGCTATATGACAGCCAGATTGGCGGGGCAGGATAGCACGCTGCCTACATCAGCCCTAATCAATATTATTTTTTTTCCAATAAACTTTTTGGATGTCCCAGTCCTGAAAAC
>DAITOH010000044.1:0-9202 GCA_036834225.1 Thiobacillaceae bacterium
TCTTTCTACCAGGCATGAGCCCGGCTTGGGGACGGTGTGCTGGAGTTCAACGGCCCCGGTGTGTGGATCACCCTGCTGGCCGATCAGGTCAGCCTCAAGCCGGGCGGGTTTGACGGCAGGCAATGGGTCCTGTCGTGGAATAATCAGATCAGCCTGCAGGACGAGCAGCGCCTCGGGCGCATGGTCTACGCTCAGATGCGGCCCGGTCTGAAGCTCATCGAGGCTGGGTCTGCCCTGCGCATGGTGCATGAACTGGGTGGACGGCTGACGGTGGGGTTCGCCTACGACACCCGCTGGTCTGAAGCGTGCACTAGACGAGAAGCGGCAGCAGAAAGATCTGGGCGGTATTCGCCAGGCCCAGGGTCAGGTTAGTGCCGACCAGGATGCGGATGCGGTTTAAGGCCACACCGCCGGCCTTCCAGTCCTGATCCGCCACGGCACGGCGCAAACGGGGGTAGAGAACGAAATAGAGATAGACAAAGATGGCTGCCATCGAATAGCCCAACCCCGCCATGACGTGGAAGTGCACAGGCAGGCCGGCTATCCCGCCCATCTGCTCGATGATGCCGTGGCCGGTGGCGATGAGCAGGATGACCGAGGCCCACACCCAGGGGAAGAAGCGTCCAAACACCCCGTTCCACAGGGCAAGGCGCTGCGGTGGCTCGAGCTGGGCGGCGGCGACGGGGCGCAGGCAGAGGTAGGCGAAGAACATACCGCCGACCCACACCACCGTGGACAACACGTGCAGCAGATAAAGCAGTTTCATGATGGTCTCCTCTTCGCCATGGTCTCGGCTTCGTCAACGGTTCCAGTGAGCTGCCTCACAAGGAAACAGTCGAGTTTGATCTAGAATGGACCTAGCAGGCAATCATGGTCAATCCTTAGTGGAGGTCATGAAGACTTGGTAGCGGCCGATGCTGTATTCCGCCAGGTGATTGGCGGCGACCCTGGCCTGTTCGAACAGCGGGGCGACCAACCGTAGGCGACCCCCAGCGGGTTGACGCACCCGCCCACCGCGTAGATGCGCGGGTCGGTGACGGCCTGCAGGGTGTCGTCGACGATGCCGCGGTTGCAGTGCAGGCCGGCCGATTCCGCCAGGGCGGTGTTGGGGCGGATGCCCACCGCCATCACCACCAGGTCGGCGGGCACCACAGGGGAGAGCAGGATGCGGTTGTAGTTGGGGTAAGGTTCCTTGCCGAAGACGCTGATGTCGTAAGCCCGGCGCAAGCTTTAGCAGCTCATCCACGGTGCGCATCCCCACCATGCCGTTGCCGACGACCACGAGTTTGGGTTTGCTCATGCCTACACTCCAAAAAAAACGGCGTCCGGGCGTTATCGACCGCCGGACGCCGTTGTCCCTGACCGCATTGCAGCCTCTGCAAGCGTATCCATGCGCCTTTTGGCAAAGTCTGTACCTTTTCCTAGCAAATTGTTCGATGAGGATTTGTTCAGCGCTGCGGGCTGGTTTACGCTTTCGGCTGGTGCGTGGCGCTCCGTCGTGGTGCGTGAGGACGAGGGGGGTTGAACCATGGCAGCCATAGAGGCAAGCATCACCTGGGAAGGCGGCGGTGCGGTGCACCGCGACCGGCTGGTCATGCCGGAGGCGGCCCTGCAGGCCGACGCTGCCCTCATCCGGGCACGGACCGGGCTAGAGGACTCGGGCGAGGTCGAGCTCGATCCCAGCCGCTGGATCGCGCCCGCAGGGCTGGAACCTCGCCAGCTGTCGGCGGGGGACTTCATGTTCAGGGTAGAACCCGTGGTCGGACGCTACTATCCGCGCCTGGCCTTCGCGGGACTGGCCGAGGGCAGCAGGGACCTGCGCCCGGCCCGCTTGTTGGCCAGCGACGGCGAGCGCCTGCGCGTAGACCTCAATCATCCCCTGGCCGGCCGCGCACCGAAACTCTCCCTGCGCCGTGTCGCGCCGGAGGCGGCGCGCAGCCGCTTCGTGCACCTGTTCGACGGACCGGGCATGCAGGTGCCGCCCGCGCATGCGGCCGCCTGCTACCTGCCGGAAGGGGCGCTCACGCGCCAGGATGAGACGGATGACGGCGACTTCTATGCGCGCCCGCGCTTTGTTCACCATCTGGATGCCGTCTGCCGGGCCGAGATCGCGCGCCTGTACGGCCGCTTCCTGCAACCGGGCATGCGCGTGCTGGACCTGATGTCGAGCTGGGCGAGCCATCTGCCGGATACGCCCGAAGAGCTTGCGGTCAGCGGTCTCGGCATGAATGCGGCGGAGCTGGGGGCCAACGCCAGGCTTGATACACGCATCGTGCACGACCTTAACGCCGATGCCCGCCTGCCCTTTGCCGACGCGGCCTTCGATCTGGTGATCTGTACAGCCTCGGTGGAATACCTGACCCGGCCGCAGACTGTGTTCGCAGAGGTCAGGCGCATCCTCAGGCCCGGTGGGCACTTCGCGCTGACCTTCTCCGACCGCTGGTTTCCGTCCAAGGCGATCCGCGTGTGGTCTGAGCTGCACGCTTACGAGCGTCTGGGCATGGTCCTGTGGCTGCTGCAGGAGGCCGGCTATGCCGACCTGCATACTGAGACCCTGCGCGGCCTGAAGCGTCCGGAGGATGACCCGCACATCGGCGAGCGCGATTACAGCGACCCGCTGTTCGCGGTCTGGGGCAAGGCTTGATCCAACCGTCCCCATGGGCGCGTGTGCCGAGGCGGCTTGCCGCAGTTCTGCTGGCGAAGCTATACCTGCTGTGGGTGGTGATTGCCTTGGCCGCGCCGCTCATCCTGCAGTCGCTGACCCAGGCCCATCCCGGCCTGCTTGCGGAGGCGTTGACGGTAAGCGTGCAAGGTCCGGCAGCTATGAGCATCGGCCGCTGGCTCAATGTCCATACCGCCTGGGATCCGCTGGGCGGGCCGATACGGGCGTAAGGGGTGGAGAACCATGCACTCTGGCTGCTGCCGGTCGGGCCGCCGCCCACCCTGGCCGACCTGATCCGGGCCCACACCCTGCCATTTCGGGACGTCGCGGTGACCGGTCTGGTCGTCGGTTCCGACCCCGGCCCACCGCCTCCGACCGGGCTGTGAGCCTGCGGGCCGGTCGCTAGCCGCTGCACCCTCGTGCGAGCGGCTTTAGGGCCGCTGGCTTCGGGCGCAGCGTAGACCCTACTTGCCGAGGTAGGCGGCCAGGGCCTCGATGTCCGCGTCGGTCAGATCCCGGGCGCTGGCGGCCATGATGGCGGTGAGCGGCCCCATCTGCTTGCCGGCGCGGTAGTCCAAAAGCTTGTTGCGGATCTCGTCGCGCGTAAGCCCCGCCAGCCGCGGGTAGTTGCCCATGCCCTCGGCATTCTGGCCGTGACACACGGCGCAGACGGTCTTGTATTTGCTCTCGCCGTGGGAGGGTGCGGCGCCGCCAGGTTTGGACACCGGCGCCGGTTGTGCCGGCGCGGCAGCGGGGGCGGCAGCCTCTTCCTTCTTGCCACAGGCCGTCAGGGCGAGGCCAAGCAGGAGGGCAGCGACCAGGGTGGGGATAGGCATGGTAGACCTCCGTGAGGGTAGGGGATAGGTCATTGTATACCCGGCCTGCGGCGTGACGGCTTGCATACCGGATCGACACCAGCCTGCACCGGGACGATCAATAGCCCCGGAAGCCGCGCACCAACCAGGCCTTGTAGTCCAGGGCATGGTCGCGGTGTGTGCGGACGTGGATGTGTTCCAGGGCCTGCACCTCAGTGAACCACCGCTTAAGTTCCTCACCTTCTCTGTCCTTGCTGACTAGGATGTAACTGCCCGCGGGCCGCAGCGCCACATCGGCGGTAAGGGCAAAGTGGTCGCCGATGTTGCGGCCGGGGTTGAGGTAGGCGGCCTCCCGGCTCAGTGGGCGCGCGTAGTAGAGCAGGCTGGCGAAGCTCTTGCGGTCATCGCCCAGCAGGCGCGCCTCGGGGTGGGCGGCGAGCAGCCGCTGCACCTCGCGACCGAGCGCCCGGTAGCCGGTGATGCGGGCATAGGGGTCGGTCTTGCGCGTAAGTTCGATGTCGAAGGCGCGGGCGAGGTCGTGGTAGTGGTAGAGCACGCCGCCTAAGGCCACGTTCAGACCCAGGGCCCAGGCGAGCCACCGGTACCGATCGCGCGCGATCCAGGTGACGACCACCAGGAGGGTACCGGCCGTGTAGGCGAAGGCCGCCCAGTTGGCCAAGGCGCGTGAGAGCAGGGACAGGCCCAGGAATGCCGCCAGCGGCACCAGGCTGAAGGCGGCGAGGAAGGCGAGACGGCGGTCCACGAGCAAGCCCTTAGGGCGCAGGGCGAGCAGCAGGAGCCCCAGGGCCATGACCGGCCCGAACACCCCGAATTGCGCACCGGCGAAGGCGAGAAAGGCGTCGGGGTTGAGCCCAGCGCGGTCCAGTTGTGAGATCTCCGCGGTGTGCTGAAAGCTAACGAACTCGTGGCGGGCGTTCCAGAGCAGGTTGGGCGACAGGATCGCGAGGGCAACACCTGCCGCCGCGTAGGGCTTGGCCGACACAAGCAGCCGGCGGTGTTCAGGCGTGATGAGGAGGTAGACCAAGAAGGCCGGGGCCAGGAAGACCATGCTGTACTTGGACAGGAGACCCAGCCCCGCCGCGGCACCGGCGAGCAGCCAGTCGCGCCAGCGATTGCAGGCGAGTGCCCCGGCCAGGAAGTACAACGTCAGGGTCCAGAACATCAGCAGCGGGCCGTCCGTGGTGATCAGCACACCACCGAGAAAGGTCATAGGTAGGCAGGCGAAGGCCACGGCGGACCAGAAGGCGGCCCGCTTAGCCCAGGGCTCGCCGTCGAACAGGCGGCGGGCAAGCAGATACAGGCCTAAGGCCGTGAGCGGCCAGACCAGGAAGGTGGCAGCGCGCACGCCCAGCTCGGCGTCGCCGAAGATGCCTGTCGTAAGTGCGATCAACCACGCCACCATCGGCGGCTTGGAGTAATAGCCCCAGTCCGGTGTCAGTGACCAGCTCCAGTACTGGGCCTCGTCGGCGTAGAGCTCCAGGTCAAGATGCCAGACGGCGAGCAGCCGCCATGCGGTAAGGCCAGCCAGGATCGGCAGCAACCCCGCGATGCCGGCTGGCAGGCGCCAGCCACCGCGCGCGAGGCTGCTCACGGCGTTGCGTCTCCCGTCGAGCCCATCCTGGCGAGGATGTAGCTGCGCTCCCGATAGATCACCTCCGCCCCCTGCAGATCCGCCAGGTGGCTTTCCCGGGTTAAGACCAGATCGCCCGGTCGGGGCGGGCGTCTGTGCACCTGCCGGCCGGCATAGGTCTGGAAGCTTGGGGTGTTGACCCCGTACATCACCAGGGCCCCGTCCAGACCGGCGGCCAGCTTGCCGGCCTGCCGGATGGGGGCCTGCTGCACCTCGCCCACGGCGGGGATAAGGATCATGACCAGTCCCAGCGCGGCCAGCACGCCGTTGGTGTACAGGCCTAGCCGCAGATGCTGTCGCGGCAGGGCGAACAGGGCGAGACTTAAGGCGAGCGCGCCACCGAACCACAACCAGTAAGCGTTGCCGAACACGCCGCTTAAGCCCGCCGCCAGCAGCCGGTCATCCGGCTTCAGACGCGGCAGCTGGCTGGCGAGCAGCTCGGGCAGCGCCAGCAGCAGGACGAACAGCAGCGTGCCGGGCAGCAGGAGCAGCCAGCGGCTGGTGGCCGGACTTGCCTGGCGGGCAAGGAGGAGCGTGAGGCCGCCATAACCGTAGTAGACGTAGTGCGGCAGCTTGGTGCCGGATAGGGAGAACAGCAGCAAGACCAGGCCGAACCAGAGCAGCCCGTAGCGCAGCAGGTCGTCGCGCCATACCGCGAAAATCCGCCAGGCCGCGGCCAGCAAAAGCCCCGTGTGCGGCAGCAGCGAAATGAGCACCACCGGCAGGTAGTACAGCGGACTGCCACTATGGCCCTCCATGGAGGAGCTGAAGCGTTGCACGTTGTGCTCGAGGAAGAACCCGGCGAGGAAACCCGGACCCTCCAACCAGGTCTGCACGGCGAACCAGGGCGCGGCGATGGCCAGGAAGAGGGTAAGAGCCCTCGGTTCCACGGCCCAGCGCAAGAAGCGCATGGGCTCACGTCGGCTTGCGCACCACAGAAACACCGCGCCGGCCGGCACCAGGATCGCGATCGGTCCCTTGGTCAGAAAACCGAGCGCCATGGCGGCATGGCTCGCATAGCGCCAGGCCGGTTTGCCCTCCTTCAGCCAGAGCCAGGCGGTATAGCCGGCAGCGGCAAGCCAGAGGTTCAGCAGGGCATCGGCGGTGGCAGCGCGCTGGATGATGACGAGCCCCGCCGCCGTGGCGATGACCAAGGCGGCGGTGAGGGCGGTCTCCCGGTCCGCCACGCGGGCGACGAAGGCATGGGTCAGCCCGATCCACGCGGCGGCGGCGAGCGCGGAAGGAAAACGCCAGCCCCACTCGTCGAAGCCGAATACCGACACGGACAGGGCCTGCAGCCAGTAGATGAGGATGGGCTTGTCATGGCGTGGCTCCCCCAGGAGATAGCTGGAGAGAAAGTCCCCGCGCAAAAACATCTCCAGGGTGGAGGCGGTGAAGGCGCCCTCGTCCAGGTCGAACAGGGGGGGCACACCCAGGGCCAGGAAGGGCAATAGCAGCAGGGGCAGGATGCGCCAATCCCAGCTAGGGAGGGAGAGGTGAGGGGGGATGGGCATGTATGCTCAGCGTGTTGTACCGGATGCAAGGTGTGTCGAAGGGTGTTTGCCAGTGCTCCTGGACAGGTTCGTTGCTCATCCAGGCAAAGCGATGAATTACGCCCTCACGCCTCACCCTTCTGCCGCGGCGCTTCGCGCAGGATGTATTGCTTGCCGCCGCCAGGCTCGTAGTAGATGCGGGTGAGCATTTCGCCGATCACTCCCAGCCCCAGGAACTGCACCCCCATGAGCGTTAGCATCACGCCGAGCAGCAGCAGGGGGCGGCCACCGATGTTCTCGCCCAGGAACAGCTTCTCGAAACTGAGCACGACCAGGATCAGAAAGCCCACCAGCAGCATCGCCGCCCCCGCGCCACCGAAGGCATGCATGGGCCGGTGCAAAAACTTGAGCATGAACTTCACCCACAGCAGGTCTAGCAGCACGCGCACGGTGCGGTCGATGCCGTATTTGGACTGGCCGCGCGTGCGGGCGCGGTGGTTGACCGGCAGCTCCATCACCCGCGCGCCGAACTGACCGGCCAGCGCAGGGATGAAGCGGTGCAGCTCGCCGTAGATCTTCACGTGCTCCAGGGCCTCGCGCCGGTAGAGCTTGAGCGAGCAGCCGTAGTCGTGCAGTTTGACGCCGGTGACCATGGAGATGAGCCGGTTTGCGATCTGCGACGGGATCTTGCGCGACCAGGTCTTGTCCTGGCGGTCTTTGCGCCAGCCGGAGAGGATGTCGATCTCGGGGTGGGCGTTAAGCTCCTTTAGCAGCCGGGGGATGTCGGCAGGGTCGTTCTGCAGGTCGCCGTCCAGGGTGATCAGCGTCGCCCCGCGGGCGGCGTCGAAACCGGCCTGCATGGCGGTGGACTGGCCGTAGTTGCGGTTAAGGTACAGGGGGATTAGCCAGGGCCGGGTCTCGGCGAGCCTGGCCAGCAGGCGGTCCGAACCGTCGCGCGAACCGTCATCGACGCAGATCAGCTCCCAGGCCACCCCGGTCGGTGCCATGGCCCGCTCGACCTCATCGACCAGGTCGGGCAAGTTGTCGCACTCGTTGTAGATCGGGATGACGATGGAGACGTCGAGGGACGCTGTGTGTTCAGAGACGACGGTCGCGGCTGACATGCAGGCATCCGAAAAAGTGCCCGTATTGTAGCCGTCTTAATCCACCGCGATGTCGTACAGGATGAAACAGCTGACGAGGAAGGCCCAGGAGCTAAAGACCGTCCCGGCCGCGCTAAGCGACGAGGATATCGCCCGCGGCCTCAAGGAGGCCTTGGCGCAGGGTAGTCGGCGGGCGATCGATCGGCTGGGCAAGGCCGGGGGATATCTGAACAACCCCAGTGTGCGCATCCCCATGCCGGAGAATCTGCAGAAGGTGGAAAAGCTGCTGCGCACATTAAAGCAGGACAAGGTGGCCGACGAGTTCGTCACCAGTCTGAACCACGCCGCGGAGAAGGCGGTACCGGAGGCGGCGGCCATCATCGGCGACAGCCTGGCGAAGATGACGCTGGAGGATGCCCGCGGCATTTTGAACGGGCCGGACGACGCTGCGACCCAGTATTTCCGTAAGACCAGCGAGGCCCAGATCCGGGAGCGTCTCTTGCCCATCGTCCGGCAGGCCACGGAACAGGGTGGGGTAACGTCCGCCTACAAGCGGCTCATGCAGCGGGCCGGTCCCTATGCCCAGCTCATGGGCAGCCAGGCCACCGACCTCGACGGCTATGTCACGGACAAGGCCATGCACGGCCTGTTCAAGATGGTCGCCGAGGAGGAGAAGCGCATACGCCAGAACCCCCTCGCCCGCACCACCGATTTGCTGAAAAAGGTCTTCGGCGCCGTCGCCAATTAAACCTTGCCCCGCCTAAGCCTGCATGTTCGGCCTGCCCTTCCTGCCGAACAATTCTTCCTGCGCTGCCGGAGCAGCCGGCAGTCCCTCCTGTCCCACCCAGGCACAGCCGGGCGGAGGCGATGGGGATTGTCTGCTGCACAAGCGTGACCTCATGGACGCTGCCCAAGCCATGGGGAGAATGGCGACCAGTGGGATGGAGATGGCCAGCGGCATCATGCGGCCCCTGGCGGACATGGCGATACGGTCTCTTTCACCCAAACAGGGGATCTGAAGCCCCTAATTAGGGAAGGTCTGCACAACCTGCTGCGCGAACGGATCGCTGCGTTGCGCGGTGCTCGCTCCCTCGCCTAACTCATTGTTATGTCTCGGTCGCTGCGCTCCGTGCGCCTTGCGCTCCGCCCGCTCGCGACGGTCGTGCAGACCTTCCTTAGGTTTTCGGATCACTATAAATCAACGCGTTGTAGGTCGGCCTTTGGCCGACAAGCCGGGCTTATGCCCAACCTACAGCCTAATGGACAACCCAGGATAAACTGAACAGACTTCAAGTCTAGCAAACTTGCTGCCCTGTCCCATGGCGCTTGCCGCCCTTTTTCTCGTCTGCGCCGTCGCCTACCTCGTCTTAGCCGCCCTGTTTTGGCCGGGATACGGCACCTGCTACAAGAAGGGTGGGGCCGTTTGGCTGCTGCCCCTGCTGCCCTTCTTGTTGCATGCCTATCTGCTCTATCAGGAC
>DAITOH010000045.1:0-9168 GCA_036834225.1 Thiobacillaceae bacterium
CGCGGGTAGGACGGTCCTGATTATGGCTGGCGGCACCGGCGGCCACGTCTTCCCGGCCCTGGCCGTGGCCGCGAAGCTACGCGGCGAGGGCTGGCGGGTGGTGTGGCTGGGCACGCGCGCCGGCATGGAGGCTAAGCTCGCCCTGGAGCAGGGCTATGAGATGGAATGGCTCGCCTTCGGCGGGGTGCGCGGCAAGGGGCCGCTGCGGCTGATCCTGCTGCCGCTTATGCTGCTCGTCGCCTTCTGGCAGGCCGCACGGGCGCTCTTCCGGGTCCGACCCGACGCCGCCCTCGGTCTTGGCGGCTATGCCGCCTTCCCCGGCGGCATGATGGCCGTGCTGTTCAACCGGCCGCTGGCCATCCATGAGCAGAATGCCGTGGCGGGGCTAACCAACCGAATATTGGCCTGCCTGGCCGACCGAGTCCTCCTGGGCCTGCCCGCGGCCTTCACACACAGCAAGGATAGACCGATACCCTGCGGCCGGGTGCAGGCGGAATGGGTGGGAAACCCGGTGCGGCCGGAGATCGCCGCCTTACCCGAACCCGACCGTCGGCTTGCCGGCCGCTTAGGCCCGCTGCGCCTGCTGGTGGTGGGCGGAAGCCAAGGGGCACAGGCCTTGAACGAGATCGTCCCGCAGGCCTTGGCGCTGCTGCCTGAGCAGGCACGTCCCCTGGTCCGTCACCAGGGCGGTCGCGGCAAGCTGACAGAGCTTGATGACCGATACGCCGCCGCCGGCGTTAAGGCGCAGTGCTTGGAGTTCATCACCGACATGGCCGAGGCGTATGCCTGGGCGGACGTGGTCATCTGCCGGGCGGGGGCATCAACCGTGGCCGAGATCGCCGCCGCCGGGGTGGCCGCCCTGTTTGTGCCCTACCCACACGCGGTAGACGACCACCAGACCGAGAACGCCCGTTTCCTGGCCGATGCCGGCGCAGCCTGGCTGATGCAGCAGCGCGAGCTCACCCCCCAAGCGCTGGCCGACTGGTTCTCAGGGCTCACCCGTGCCCAGCTGCTGGAATACGCCCTCAAGGCCCGGTCTTTGGCCAAACCGGATGCCACGGCAAGGGTGGCGGAGGTGGTGAAGGAGCTGGCGGGATGACAAGACGTCAGGTGATGCATGAGATGCGTCTGATACCGCATCCGGGGGGCCGTCCGTGAAGCACAAGGTGCGCCACGTCCACTTCGTCGGTATAGGCGGGACCGACCTGCGCAGGGAGCAGTGCCTGCCGCCGTCAGGCGGTAGGTGCGACCGGCCGCGCAGGGCGTCGGCCGCCGGTTTGATACCGCGTTCGGGGGGGCGTCCGTGAAGCACAAGGTGCGTCATGTTCACTTCGTCGGTATAGGCGGCGCCGGCATGAGCGGCATCGCCGAGGTGCTGCTGAACCTGGGCTACACCGTGTCCGGCAGCGACCTCAACGAGAACGCGGCCACCCGGCGACTGGCGCAGCTGGGTGCGCGTATCCATCGCGGTCATGATGCGGCGCACGTCTTGGGGGCGGACGTCCTGGTGACTTCTACCGCCGTCGCTAGCGACAACCCTGAGGTGGTGGCGGCGCAGGCGGCGCGTATCCCGGTGGTGGCACGGGCCATGATGCTCGCTGAGCTGATGCGCTTCAAACAGGGCATCGCCGTGGCCGGCACGCACGGCAAGACCACCACCACCAGCCTCATCGCCAGCGTGCTGTCGGAAGCCGGCCTAGACCCCACCTTCGTCATCGGCGGCAAGCTGCTCGCCGCCGGGGCCAATGCCCGCCTGGGTCAGGGCGAATACCTGGTGGCTGAAGCGGACGAATCCGACGCCTCCTTCCTTTATCTCAACCCCGTGATCTCCGTGGTGACCAACATCGACCAGGACCACATGGAGACCTACGGCCACGACTTCGAGCGGCTTAAGGCAGCCTTCGTCGAGTTCCTGCACCACCTGCCGTTCTGGGGCATGGCCGTGCTGTGCGCCGACGATGCCAACGTGCGCACGATCCTGCCGCGCATCCACCGCCCGGTGATGACCTACGGGACGACTGAGGACTGCAGCATCCAGGCCGTCGACATCCGCAGCGAAGAGGGCCGCATGTGTTTCACGGCACTGCGCAACGGCGAGCGCTCCGCCATCGAGGTCACCCTCAACCTGCCCGGCCATCACAATGTCCTCAATGCGCTGGCCGCCATCGCCGTGGCCTGGGAGCTGCAACTACCCGACGCGGCGGTACAGCGGGCATTGAGCGGCTTCAGCGGCGTGGGGCGGCGTTTCCAACGCTACGGCGAGATCCGGCTTGAAGACGGCAGACGCTTCTGGCTAGTGGACGACTACGGCCACCACCCGGCGGAGATAGCCGCCACCTTAGCCGCCGCGCGCAGCGCCTATCCCGGCCGTCGCCTGGTGCTGGTGTTCCAGCCCCATCGCTACAGCCGCACCCGCGACTTGTTCGAGGACTTCGTGCGCGTGCTCTCCCAGGCCGACGCCCTCCTGCTCACCGAGGTCTATGCCGCCGGCGAGGCCCCGATCGTGGCGGCGGACGGCCGCAGCCTGGCCCGTGCCGTGCGGGTGGCGGGGAGGGTGGAGCCCGTGTTCGCGGCCGAGGTGGCCGACCTGGCCAAGGTGGTGGTCGACTTCGTGCACGATGGCGACGTGGTGCTGACCATGGGCGCCGGTTCCGTCGGCCAGCTTCCCGGTCAGCTGGCGGCCCTGGGGGTAAAGCCGTGACGGCGGCCGAGATCGACCTTGCCATCCCGGGCCTGCGCGGCAAGCTGGCCTTCCATGTCGACATGCGCCGCCACGTCTCCTGGCGCGCCGGCGGGGCCGCGGATCGGCTCTATATCCCGGCCGACCTGGAGGACCTGGCCGTGTTCCTGCGCACCCTGGAGGCGGACGAGCCGCTGTGCTTCATCGGCCTGGGCAGCAATCTGCTGGTGCGCGACAAGGGCTTTCGGGGGACCGTGATCGCTCTACACAAGGCCCTGGGCACCCTGTGTCTGGAGAGTCGCCGCCGGGGCACGGCCTGGGAAGGGCGGGATGCGGCCGCCACCGGCGTGATCTACGCCGAGGCCGGCGTGGCCAGCCCCAAGGTGGCCCGTTTCGCCGCGAACCACGACCTGGTGGGGGCGGAATTCTTGGCCGGCATCCCCGGCACCGTCGGCGGGGCGCTGGCCATGAACGCTGGCTGCTACGGCCGCGAGACCTGGGAGATCGTCGCCCAGGTATTGACCATAGACCGGCGCGGCGAACTCCACACCCGTCTGCCGCGCGATTTCGGTGTCGGCTACCGGCATGTCGCCCCCAGCCAGCCGCGCGAGGAGTGGTTCGTCGCGGCCTGGCTGATGCTAGAAAGGGGCGACGGCGCGGCCTCGCGCCAGGAGATCAAGCGCCTGCTGGCGCGGCGCGTGGCGAGTCAGCCGCTTGATTTGCCCAACGCCGGCTCCGTATTCCGCAACCCGCCCGGAGATCACGCCGCGCGGCTGATCGAGGCCTGCGGCCTCAAAGGTGCCCGCATCGGCGGTGCCCAGGTCTCCGAGAAGCACGCCAACTTTATCGTCAACACGGGCGGGGCCACCGCGACGGACATCGAACGGCTGATCGGCATGGTGGAGACGACCGTGGCGGCGCGCACTGGCATCAGCCTGCAAAGGGAAGTGAGGATCATCGGTGATGAGTGATTTCGGCAAGGTCGGTGTGATGCTGGGCGGCCGTTCCGCCGAGCGGGAGATCTCGCTCAAAAGCGGCGCTGCAGTACTGGCTGCGCTGCGTCGCCGCGGCGTCGACGCCCATGCCTTCGACCCGGCGGAGCACACGCTAGCCGAACTGGAACGGGCCGGCTTCGAGCGCGCCTTCGTCATCCTGCATGGTCGCGGCGGCGAGGACGGCACCCTGCAGGGGGCCCTGGAGCTGATGGGCATCCCCTACACCGGCAGCGGCGTCATGGCCTCTGCCCTTAGCATGGACAAGTGGCGCACCAAGCTGGTCTGGCAGGGCGCGGGGCTGCCGGTGCCAGACTATCGCCTGCTCAATGCGCAGAGCGATTTCGAGGCCGTGGAACGCGAGCTGGGTCTGCCCCTGTTCGTCAAGCCGGCCTGCGAGGGTTCCAGCGTCGGGGTCAGCAAGGTGAAGACCGCCGGCGGTCTGCGCGCGGCCTATGCGGAGGCGGCCCGACATGACACGCTGGTGCTGGCCGAGCGCTACATAGGCGGCGGGGAATACACCGTGGCCATCCTGGGCGAGGGTGCGCAAATGCAGGCCCTGCCCGTCATCCGCATCGTCCCGGCGACCGAGTTCTACGACTACGAGGCCAAGTATCTCCGCGACGACACCCGCTATCTCTGTCCCGCGGGCTTGAGCGCGGAAATGGAGACAACCCTGCGCGACCTGGCGCGCCGGGCCTTCGCCGTGCTGGGTTGCCGCGGCTGGGGGCGGGTAGACATCCTGCTCGACGACGACGGCAGTCCCCAGCTGCTGGAGATCAACACCGCGCCAGGCATGACCGACCACAGCCTGGTGCCCATGGCCGCCCGTGCCGCAGGCATCGACTTCGACGAACTTTGCCTGCGCATCCTGGCGCTGGCCCGGAGGGACGCCGATGTGGAATGACCACCGGCTGCTCAACCGGTTGAGCGCCTGGCTCCTGCTCCTGGCCGGGCTCGCCGTCGGCGTGGTGAGCGTGCGTGTCGTCACCGAGGGTCTGTTTCCCTTCCGCGAGGTGACCGTGCTCGGCGCCCGGCAGGCCGAGACGCAGCGCGCGCTAAGCCAGGTGGTCCACGGTCTGAGGGGCGGGTTCTTCACCCTGGACCTAGACAGCGCACGCCTGGCCTTCGAACGGCTGCCGTGGGTACGCCAGGCCACGGTGCGCCGGCTGTGGCCCAACCGGTTGCTCGTCGAGATCAGCGAACATGTCCCGGCGGCGGCCTGGAACGGGCAGCAGGTCTTAAGCGTGCACGGCGAACTCTTCCCTGTGCGCCCCTGGGACGCCTTGCCCCGCATCCACGCCCCGGAGGGCATGCAACGTCAGGTGGCGATGCGGCTGGCGGAGTTCCAAGGCCTGGTCGCCCCGGCCGGTTGGCGCATCGCCTCGCTGCAGGTCAGCCCGCGCGGCGCCTGGCGGCTCGCCCTCGAGCCGGCGACCCCTGCCCGCAGCCAGGCCCTGGCCGCCGCCGGTCCGACGCCACGGGTCAGCCTCGAACTCGGCCGGGATCGGCATGTAGAACGGGTGAAGCGCTTTCTGACCTTCTATGACGCTGCCACGGCGCGCCTGGGCCCGCTGACCCATATCGACCTGCGCTACCCCAACGGCTTTGCCGTCAGGAGACCGGGGGCCGGAGACCGGGGACAGAAACACCCGCCGTCCGCCCTCGCCTGTGTCCTGTCGCCCGTGACCTGTGACCTGACCCCTGTGACCTGATATGCGCGAGAACAAGGACCTCATCGTCGGACTGGACATCGGCACCTCCAAGATCGTCACCCTGGTGGCCGAGGTGACCCCGGAGGGCGGCATCAACATCCTGGGCATGGGCTCGGCCGCCTCGCGCGGGCTCAGGAAAGGGGTGGTGGTCAATATTGAGACCACCGTCTCGGCCATCCAGCGCGCCCTCGAAGAGGCGGAGCTGATGGCCAACTGCAAGATCTCCCAGGTCTATGCCGGCGTGAGCGGCAGTCACATCCGCTCGCTCAATTCCCACGGCATGGTGCCCATCCGCGACCGCGAGGTCACCCATGCCGACATCGAGCGGGTGATCGAGACCGCGCGCGCCGTGAACATCTCCACCGACCAGCAGATCCTGCACGTGCTGCCGCAGGAATTCATCATCGACGGTCAGGAGGGCGTACGCGAACCACAGGGCATGAGCGGCGTGCGCCTGGAGGTCAAGGTGCACATCGTCACCGGTGCGGTTTCGGCCGCTCAGAACATCGTCAAGTGCGTGCGCCGCTGCGGTCTGGAGGTGCGCGATCTCATCCTGCAGCCGCTGGCCTCCAGCCTGGCCGTGCTCAACGACGACGAGAAGGACCTCGGCGTCTGCCTGGTCGACATCGGCGGCGGCACCACCGACATCGCCGTGTTCACCCGTGGCGCCATCCAGCACACGGCGGTGATCCCCATCGCCGGCGACCAGATCACCAACGACATCGCCATGACCCTGCGCACGCCAACGCGCGAGGCGGAAGACCTGAAGATCCGGCACGGCGTCGCCCTGCGCCAGCTGGCCTCACGCGACATGATCGAGGTGCCCGGCATCGGCGAGCGCGGTCCACGCATGCTGTCCATCCAGACCCTCACCGAGGTCATCGAACCGCGGGTAGAGGAGCTCTACAGCCTCATCCAGGCCGAGTTGCGGCGCAGCGGCTTCGAGGAGCAGATCTCCTCCGGCCTGGTGATCACCGGCGGCTCCAGCGCCATGAAGGGCATGGTGGAACTCGCGGAGGAGGTCTTCCACATGCCCGTGCGTCTCGGCGTGCCCGAATACGTGGGCGGGCTCTCGGAACGGGTGCGTAGCCCGCGCTACGCCACCAGCGTCGGGCTGCTGCTCGCCGGCCTAGAAAAGCACGAGCTCGACCAGGTCAGCAAGATCCAGGGGGCCAGTTTCAAACAGGTGTTCGAAAGGATGAAGGCATGGTTTCAGCAGAACTTCTGAGCCGGGGATGGGCGATGCGGCAAGGGGGATGGGGATATCCCGCCCCTTCGCATCCACCACTTTCCAATCCCGTTTTGTTTCCGCGTGACGAGGAGGTGTGACATGTTGTTCGAATTGGAAGACGTACAAACCCAGGATGCCGTCATCAAGGTCATCGGTGTGGGCGGCTGCGGCGGCAATGCCGTGGACCACATGATCGAGAAGGGCATGAGCGGTGTGGAGTTCATCGCCATCAACACCGACGCCCAGGCCCTGCGCCGCAATCGTGCCCCAGTGCAGCTGCAGATCGGCAACAGCGCCACTAAGGGGCTGGGCGCAGGCGGCAAGCCGGAAGTGGGGCGCGAGGCGGCCCTGGAGGACCGCGAGCGCATCGCCGAGCTGATCGACGGCGCTGACATGCTGTTCATCGCCGCCGGCATGGGTGGGGGCACCGGCACCGGCGCCGCGCCGGTGGTGGCCGAGGTGGCCAAGGACCTCGGCATCCTGGCCGTCGCGGTGGTGACCAAGCCCTTCTTGTTCGAGCAGGCCAAGCGGGCCCGCGCCGCCGAGCAGGGACTCAAGGCCCTGTCCGAACACGTCGACTCGCTGATCGTCATCCCGAACGAGAAGCTGCGCGAGGTGCTGGGCGGCAAGACCAAGCTCACGGACGCCTTCTCGGCGGCCAACGACGTGCTATATTCGGCCGTCTCCGGCATCGCCGAGATCATCAGCAACCCGGGCATGATCAATGTCGACTTCGCCGACGTACGCACGGTGATGAGCGAGGTGGGCATGGCGATGATGGGTTCGGCCATGGCCAATGGCGAAGGCCGCGCCCGCATGGCCGCCGAGGCGGCGGTGAAAAGCCCGCTTTTGGAGAACATCGACCTGCGCGGCGCCCGCGGCGTGGTGGTGAACATCACCTCCGACGACAGCCTGACCCTGGACGAGTACTACGAGGTCATGGAGACCATCAAGAGCTTCACCGCCGAAGAGGCTACAGTCATCGTCGGCACGGCCTTGGACCCGGGGCTGGGCGACACCATCCGCGTGACCATGGTGGCCACCGGGCTGGGCAACCCCATCGTCAAGACCCAGCCCAAGCCCACCATCGTGGTGCAGAACCCCGTGCTGGGCACCGGGACCGACGGTATCCCCGCGCCCATGCGCCCCTTCGACGCCGCTGCGGATTACGACATCCCGACCAGTTTCCGGGTCAATCCGCGCCGCAGATCTGCCGCCGTGGACGCCGCCGCACAGAGCCTCGATACCCTGGACATCCCAGCCTTCCTGCGCAAACAGGCGGACTGAGGAGGTGAGGGGAAGGCCCGAACAAAGACACCTGCATACTGCGCCCCTTTCGTCTGTGACCGATCTCCGACAAGCCATTCACGGCATCGTTCCCGGCACCGCCCATGCGGCGGTCTGCGCATGGCCGGCCGCTACAATAGGGCATGATCAAACAACGCACATTGAAGTCCATCGTCCGCGCCACCGGCGTCGGGCTGCATACGGGCTGCAAGGTCGAGATGCAGCTTCGCCCAGCCGCGCCCAACACCGGTATCGTCTTCCGGCGCATCGATGTCGAACCACCCGTCGAATTTCCCGTCGCGCCGGACCTGGTGACCGACACCCGCCTGTGCTCCGCCCTGGAGAAGGGCGGCGTGAAGATTGCCACCGTCGAGCACCTGATGTCCGCCCTGGCTGGCCTTGGGGTGGACAATGTCTACATCGACCTCACCGGGCCTGAGGTGCCCATCCTGGACGGCTCCGCCGCCCCCTTCGTGTTCCTCATCCAGTCCGCCGGCTTAGAGACCCAGCCCGCGCCGAAGCGGTTCATCCGCGTGAAGCACGACGTGCGGGTGAACGAGGGCGACAAGTGGGCGGAGTTCTCCCCGCACGATGGCTTCAGGCTCAGCTTCCGCATCGACTTCGAACATCCGGTGCTGCAGCGCTCCGGACAGGAGGTCACGATCGATCTATCTGAGCAGTCTTATGTGAGGGAGGTCAGCCGTGCCCGCACCTTCGGCTTCATGCGCGACGTCGAAAGCTTGCGCAGCGCTGGACTAGCCCGCGGCGGCACGCTGGACAACGCGGTGGTGATGGACGAATACCGCGTGCTCAACGAGGGCGGGCTCAGGTATGCCGACGAGTTCGTCAAGCACAAGGTGCTGGATGCGGTGGGTGACCTGTACATGGCGGGCCACCCCATCATCGGGGCCTTCAGCGCCCACAAGTCGGGGCACGGGCTCAACAATCGCCTGCTGCGTGCCCTGCTCGCTGATAAGACCGCGTGGGAGTGGGCCATTTTCCCGGATGACCGGAAGGCGCCGAGCGCCGTGCAGAAGCTCTACCCGCTGGCCGCCTGATGCTCGCCCTGCGCCTGCTGGTCTTCGTCTGCGGGGCCGTCATCGTCTTCGCACTGCTGGGCTATGCCGTAAACCGCGACCCGCGCTGGCTGCGGGTCGCAGGCTACGCCTTCAAGGGCGGCGTGGCCATCGCCGCCCTCATCGGCCTAGTGATGATGCTGCGGCGCTTCCTCGCGGTGTAAACCGCCGTCTACTGCAACCGGGC
>DAITOH010000046.1:0-9133 GCA_036834225.1 Thiobacillaceae bacterium
AACGCCCCGGGCAGTCCGCCTACTTCCCAATGCAGAACCGGCTGAAGATCTCCCCGAGCAGGTCGTCGGCGGTGAATTCACCGGTGATGGCGGACAGGGCCTCCTGGGCTAAGCGCAGTTCCTCGGCGAAAAGTTCGAGCTGGGCTAGGCTAGCGCGTGCGGCGGTAAGATGTCTTGCGGCCTGATTTAAGGCGGCGAGATGACGGCTGCGGGCCATGAAGCTGCCCTCCTCGACTATCTGCCAGCCCGCCAGTTCGAGTAAGCGCTGCTCAAGCAGGTCTAAGCCCGTGCCCTCCTTGGCAGATAGCCAGATCTCGCGTCCGTCATCCGAGACCCTTGCGGGTTCATGGGTGAGGTCGATCTTGTTGTGTACGGTAAGCAGTGGGATGTCGGGCAGGGCGGCGAGGATGTCAGCTTCGCGCGCCGAGACGCCATGCGCGGCATCCACTAGCAGCAAGGCGGCGTCCGCCTTGGCCACGGCGTCCCAGGTGCGGGCGATGCCCTGGCTTTCCACCGGATCGGTCGTCTTCCGCAGCCCGGCCGTATCGACCACGTGGATGGGCACGCCCTTAATCTGGATCGTCTCGCGTACCGTATCGCGGGTGGTGCCGGCGATGTCGGTGACGATGGCCGCCTCATAGCCTGCCAGGCGGTTGAGCAGCGAGGACTTGCCCACATTGGGCTGGCCGATCAGCACCACCGTCATGCCCTCGCGCAGCAGGGCCCCCTGCCGGGCGCGCGCCTGCACCGATTGCAGACGCCTGGCGATGTCATCGAGCTGGCCGCTAGCATCGGCCTGGCGCAGGAAGTCGATCTCCTCCTCGGGAAAGTCCAGTGTCGCCTCCACCAGCATGCGCAGTCGGGTGAGGGCCTCCACCATCGCGCGGACCTCGACGGAGAACGCGCCTTGCAGCGAGCGCACCGCGCTGCGGGCGGCCTCACGGCTTTGCGCGTCGATGAGATCGGCAATGGCCTCGGCCTGGGCGAGATCGATCTTGCCGTTAAGGAAGGCCCGGCGCGAGAACTCGCCCGGCTCGGCCGGACGGGCGCCTAGCTCAAGGCAACGCTCCAGGATCATCTGCAGCACCTGAGGGCCGCCATGACCCTGCAATTCCAGCACGTCCTCGCCGGTATAAGACGCCGGGGCCGGGTAGTAGATGGCGATGCCCTCGTCCAGGGCCATCCCGCTGCGATCCAGAAACGGCGTGTAGGTGGCGTGACGGGGCTGGAGGCTACGTCCGATCACGCCTAGGATGACCGCACTCAAGTCGGGTCCAGACAGGCGTACTACGCCAATGCCGCCCCGGCCGGGGGCGGTGGCGATGGCGGCGATGAGATCATTTCCCGGCCTTGCCATGGCCGGCGCGCTCGATCACGTGATTGATGCGCCACTGCTGCAGGATGGACAGCACGTTGTTCACCAGCCAATAGAGCACGAGACCGGCCGGGAAGAAGAAGAAGAAGACCGAGAAGACGATGGGCATGATCATCATCACCTTGGCCTGGATGGGGTCAGGCGGCGTGGGGCTCAACTTCATCTGGATGAACATGGTGGCCGCCATGATAAGGGGCAGGATGTAATACGGGTCCGGGGCCGAGAGGTCGGTGATCCACAGGGCAAAGGGCGCCTGTCTTAGTTCCACCGCGCCCAAAAGCACCCAGAATAAGGCGATGAAGACCGGGATCTGTATCAAGATGGGCAGGCAGCCGCCTAGAGGGTTGACCTTCTCCTCCTGGTAGATCTTCATCATCGCCTCGTGCAGCTTCTGCCGGTCGTCGCCGTAGCGCTCCTTGAGGGTTTGCAGGCGCGGGGCGAGCTTGCGAATCTTGGCCATGGACTTGTAGCTGGCGGCCGACAGGGGGTAGAAGGCCAGCTTGATGATCACGGTAAGCAGGATGATGGCAACACCCCAGTTGCCGACTAGGTTCTCAAGCCAGCTCAGGAGCAAAAACAGCGGATAGGCCAGCACGGTCAGCCAGCCGTAATCCACCACGTATTGCAGGCCCGGCGCTAAGGCCTTGAGTTTTTCTAGCTCCTGGGGACCGGCGTAAAGGCGCATTAAGACCGTTTTCTCCTCACCTGGCGCGACCTGCACCGGGGAGGTGATCAGGCTAGCGCGGTATTCGCCGTCACCTAGGCTGTCGGTGCGGAATTCGCGCTTGAAGTCGGCAGCTGGATCGGGGGCCAGCCAGGCGGCAACGAAGTGGTGCTGCACCATCGCGATCCAGCCGTCCTGGGCCTCGCGCACATGCTCCTGCTTGCCCTTGGCGATGTCCTCGAAGCTCACCTTCTGAAACTTGCCCGCCTCGGTGTAGACGGCCGGGCCGGTAAAGGTGTGGAAAAAGGCGGACTCGCCCTCGGGTGCCTGACCGTGGCGCACGAACTGGTAGTAGGGGTAGCCCTCGACCGGGGCCGTGCCCCCGTTGCGCACGGTATGCAGCACCTCCACCACGTAACTGCCGCGGCGGAAGACATAGGTCTTGGTCACCTCGACCCCGTCGCTGACCGACTTCATGGCTACGCGCAGGGTGTCCTGGCCCGGTTTGAGAACGTATTCCCCGGCTTTAAGCGCATAGACGGTCTTGTGATTAGGTAGGCCCTGGCCGATGAGGCCGGACTGGGCCACATAGTTGCGCCCGTTCCTCTCCTCGAAGAGCTGGAACGGCTTGTTTTGGTCCACATTGTCACGGTAGGCGGTCAGGGTTAGGCTGCGGATGTCGCCGCCGTGGCTGTCGATCACCGCGTCGATGACATCGGTGCGGACAACGGCACGGGGCCCTTGGGACAGCTTGACCGATCCCGGCACGGCGGTGGCCGCCTTCAGACCCTCACTCGGAGTGGGTAGATCGTGCCGGCTGTCAGCGCTCTGGGCGGCGGTCGGCAGGGGCTTGGGACGGTTGTAATCCTGCCAGGCCTCCCAAAGCAGTAGCAGCGAGAAGGAGAAGACGATAAAGGCGATGAGGCGTTGCGTGTCCATTACGAGGTGCTCGCATCCGGGACAGGCGGACGATGGTCTGTCTGATCAGGGGCCCGACAGCTGCAAAGCAGTCGGGCGAATTCAAGCTTAAACTGGTCGAACGGACAGGCCGACTTCAATCGGGCCACCACGTCCAGGTTGCCGAGTTCCTGCTGTCTGAGGCGGAAGGTCTCGCGCATGAGCCGCTTGTAGCGATTCCTCTTCGTCGCATGCGGCACCACGCGGCGGGAGACGATCAGTCCCAGTCGGGCATGGGGAAGATCGTTCGGACGGGTATGGACGTCCACGCAAATCCCGCGCATGACCGACTTAGAACGAAAAACGGATGAGAAATCATCCGTTTTGCGCAGTATCTTCTCTCTGCCCAGTCCCAAGGGCCGGGCCTTGGCCTTCGTCAAACCGCCAGGCGCTTGCGCCCCTTGGCGCGACGGGCGTTGATGACGGCCCGACCACTCTTGGTCTTCATCCGGGCACGGAAACCGTGGGTGCGCTTGCGGCGGACCACGGAGGGCTGATAGGTGCGTTTCATGATCAGGCTCTCACTCGGTAAAGCTCGGCATTAAACCGTCTAAGTGATTCATTTGTCAATAAATTCTATTTCTGGCCGGGGGGTTCCCTCATGCTACAATCCGCCCACACCTCCCGTTCGACCATCCCTTAAGCAGGACCGCACCGCACCGACATGAGTGGTTTCTGGAGCCATTGCATTGCCCATTTCGAGCAGACGCTCAACAACCAGCAGCTCAATACCTGGTTGAAACCGCTGACGGTCGAGGAAAACGGCAGCGAGGTGCTGGTCAGCGCCCCCAACCGCTTCGTCCTGCAGTGGGTAAAGGACCGCTTTCTTCAGGACATCGAGACACTGGCCGAGCGCTACTTCGAGCGCAAGATGGCGGTCACCCTGACCCTGGCCCGGCCAAGCGACGCGACCAAGCCGGCGGAGCACGAAGCTGCGGCGGACAAGGCCGTCCCGGCTAAGCCCGAGGCCAAGGCGAAATCGTCGCTAAACAGCCTGCCCGAGCACAGCCGCCTTAATCCGCAGTTCACCTTCGAGACCTTCGTGCGCGGCAAGGCGAACGACCTGGCACGTGCCGCCGCGCTACAGGTGGCGGACCATCCCGGCGCAAGCTACAACCCCTTGTTCATCTACGGCGGTGTGGGACTGGGCAAGACGCACCTGATCCAGGCCATAGGCAACCAGGTCTTGAGGGCCGTTCCCGCCGCCAACGTGCGTTACATCCATGCCGAGCGCTATTTCTCCGACATGATCCGGGCCATTCGCAGCAAGGCCTTCGACGACTTCCGGCGCCGTTATGACAGCCTGGACGTGCTGCTCATCGACGACATCCAGTTCTTCGCCAGGAAGGACCGGACCCAGGAGGAATTCTTCTACACCTTCAACAGCCTGATCGAGGCCCACAAACAGGTCGTCATCACCAGCGACACCTTTCCCAAGGAACTGGAAGGGATCGAGGAGCGGCTTAAGTCGCGCTTCAGCTGGGGGCTCACGGTCATGCTCGAGCCGCCCGAGCTGGAGATGCGGGTGGCCATCCTGCTCAACAAGGCGCGGCAGGAAGGCGAGGTGTTGGACGATGCCACTGCCTTCTTCATCGCCAAGCAGATCCGCTCCAACGTGCGCGAGCTGGAGGGGGCATTGAAGCGCGTGATCGCCTATGCCCGCTTCCACAAGCTGCCCATCAGCGTGGAGATGGCCAAGGAGGCCCTGAAGGACCTGCTGGCGGTACAGAACCGCCAGATTTCGATCGAGAACATCCAGAAGACCGTGGCCGACTTCTACAAGATCAAGGTGGCCGACATGTATTCCAAAAAGCGCACGCGCAATCTGGCGCGTCCGCGGCAGATGGCGATGTTCCTGGCCAAAGAGCTCACCGATCTTTCACTGCCGGAGATCGGACAGGCCTTCGGCGGGCGCGATCACACCACCGTGCTGCATGCCTGCCGCAAGATCGAGGAGCTACGCAAAGCCGACCAGACCATACGGCGTGACTACAACTTGCTAGTCCAGGTCTTAACGGGATAAGTCGCTGAACAAGTCCTGTACGGATTGGGGATACATCGCGCCCGGTGCACCCGGCAGCGGTTTAGTCCACATGATCGCACAGGCGGGCTAAGCGGTTATCCACAGCCTTTCAGACTGGACAAAGTCATGATTTACAAGGGACTATTCGGCTTTTCCAGCGCAGTGAGTCGTCACTGATCAACACCAACAGGAAGATTCATATGTTCGTTCTTGAAACCCGCAAAGACACCCTGCTCAAACCCCTGCAGGCTGCCGTCGGCGTCGTCGAGCGCAAACACACCCTGCCCATCCTGGCGAATGTCCTGATCGAGGCCGTCGACGAGCGTACCGCCTTGGTGGCGACGGACCTGGAACTGCAGATCACCACCTGGGTGGCAGAGTCGTCCGCGCCGGGCACCGCGCTGACCGTTTCGGCGAGAAAGCTGCTCGACATCTGCCGCGCCCTGCCCGATGGCCAGGCAATCAAACTGGAACTGGACGGGGAGCAGCTCAAGCTCAGGTCGGGCAAGAGCCGTTTCAGCCTGCAGACTCTGCCGGCACGTGATTTCCCGCGCATGCAGATCGCCGAGGGCGAGGGCATCCGCTTCACCATGCCGCAGGGACGGCTGCGCCACCTGCTTGCCCGGGTGCAATACGCCATGGCGGTGCAGGACATCCGCTACTACCTGAACGGCATGTTGATCTCCCTGCAGGGTGACCGTCTGGTGGTTGTTGCCACCGACGGCCACCGGCTGGCCATGGACGCCACCAAGCTCACGCAGACGCATGAGCAGGGCCTGGATGTGATCCTGCCGCGCAAGACCGTGCAGGAACTGATCAAACTGCTGGACGACAGCGAGGCCCCACTCGAGGTTCAGCTCTCCAGAAATCAGGTGATGTTTGCCCAATCCGGCTTCGAATTGCGCAGCAAGGTGGTGGATGGAAAATTCCCGGATTACCAACGGGTCATCCCCAGCGGCTATGAGAAGATCGTCCAGATCGAACGCCAGCAGCTCAATCATGCCCTCGCCCGCACTGCCATCATCACCAACGAGAAATACCGAGGCGTGCGCATGGCCCTGACGCACGGCAGCCTGCGGCTTACCTGCAACAACAACGAGCAGGAGGAGGCGCAGGAAGAGCTGGATGTCGATTATCAGAAGGACCCCCTGGACATCAGCTTCAACGTCCAATACCTGCAGGACGTGCTCAACAACCTGGATTGCGACACGGTGCAGTTCAGCTTCGGCGACGCCAGCAGTTCCATGCTCATCACCGTCCCCGGCGAGGAACATTTCCGTTACGTCGTCATGCCGATGCGCATATGATGGCCAGGACGGTCTGTCCCGGGCCATGCGTTACCGCTTTGGCCACGGAGGTATCTAGGGCTTGCATGTCGTCCTCTAGCCCGACGTCCAGGCGCTCGGACTGAAGTCTGACCCGCGGTTCGGGGCGGACCGACCCATAGCAACTACGAGGATTGTTTCACGTGGAACCACAAGCTAGCAGCAACCCTGCCAACGCCGCCTATGACGAATCCAGCATCCAGCAGCTCGAAGGTCTGGAAGCGGTGCGCAAGCGTCCGGGCATGTACATCGGCGACACCCAGGACGGCACCGGCCTGCACCACATGGTGTTCGAGGTGCTGGACAACGCCATCGACGAGGCCTTAGCCGGTTACTGTGACGAGATCAAGGTCATCATCCATGCCGACAATTCCATCACCGTAAGCGACAACGGCCGCGGCATCCCGGTGGGCATCAAGTTCGACGACAAGCATGAGCCCAAGCGCTCCGCCGCCGAGATCGTGATGTGCGTCCTGCATGCCGGCGGCAAGTTCAACCAGAACAGCTACAAGGTCTCCGGCGGCCTGCACGGCGTGGGCGTGTCCTGCGTCAATGCACTGTCAAAATGGCTCAAGCTCAACATCCGCCGCGACGGCAAGCACTACTTCATGGAGTTTCACCGCGGCGTGCCCCAGGACCGCATCGTCGAGGTGCAAAACGGCGTTATGGTCTCCCCGCTGAAGGTCATGGGAGAGACCAGCCGGCGCGGCACGGAGGTTCACTTTCTGGCCGACGAGGAGATCTTCGGCCATGTCGAATTCCACTACGAGATCCTGGCCAAGCGCATCCGCGAGCTGTCCTTCCTCAACAATGGCGTCAGGATCGAGCTCATCGACGAGCGCGACGGCCGGCACGAGATCTTCGCCTTTTCCGGCGGGGTGAAAGGCTTCGTCGAGTACATCAACCGCAACAAGACGGTACTGCATTCCAACGTCTTCCATGCCGCCGGAGACAGCGTCGCAGCCGGCGTGGCCATCACGGTGGAAGTGGCCATGCAGTGGAACAACAGCTACCAGGAACAGGTGCTGTGCTTCACCAACAACATCCCGCAATCCGATGGCGGCACCCATTTGACCGGACTACGCGCGGCGATGACGCGGGTGATCAACAAGTACATCGAGGAAAACGAGATCGCCAAGCGCGCCAAGGTAGAGATCACCGGCGACGACATGCGCGAGGGCTTAGCCTGCGTGCTGTCGGTGAAGATGCCCGATCCCAAGTTCTCCTCCCAGACCAAGATGAAGCTGGTCTCCAGCGAGGCCAGGACGGCGGTTGAGGAGGTCGTGTCACAGAAGCTGGCGGAGTTCCTGCTGGAGAAACCGGCAGACGCCAAGATCATCTGTGCCAAGATCGTGGAGGCCGCGCGCGCACGCGAAGCCGCGCGCAAGGCGCGCGAGATGACACGCCGCAAGGGCGTGCTGGACTCCGCGGGCCTGCCCGGCAAGCTCGCCGACTGCCAGGAAAAGGACCCTGCGCTGTCCGAACTCTTCCTGGTCGAGGGCGACTCCGCCGGCGGCTCGGCCAAGCAGGGACGCGACCGCAAGTTCCAAGCCGTCTTGCCGCTTAAGGGCAAGATCCTCAACGTTGAGAAGGCACGCTTCGACAAGATGCTCTCCTCCGCCGAGGTGGCCACCCTGATTACCGCGCTGGGCACCGGCATCGGCAAGGACGATTACGACCCGGCCAAGCTGCGCTACCATCGGGTCATCATCATGACCGACGCCGACGTCGACGGCTCGCACATCCGTACCCTGCTGCTCACCTTCTTCTACCGTCAGATGCCGGAGCTGGTCGAGCGCGGCCACATCTACATCGCCCAGCCGCCGCTGTACAAAGTCAAACAGGGCAAGACCGAGACCTATCTTAAGGACGAATACGAGCTCAAGCAGTATCTTCTGCGCACCGCACTTAAGGATGCTGCGCTGGTGCCATCAGCGGGGGCCGAACCGATCGCCGGGGCAAGCTTCGAGAAGATTGCGCGTCAGTTCCTCGTTGCCGAGGCGGTGATCGAGCGGCTTAGTCGACGCATGGACCAGGACGTGCTCTACGCCCTGCTGCAGGTTCCGGCGATCCGCTTAGATAGCGAGGAAAGGGCAAGGGCCGCGGCGGAGGACTTAAGCCGTAAACTGCTCAAGCTGGGCCCGGTGCGGGTGATTCCGCACAAGGAAGAGGAGAACGGCCGCTGGCGCCTGGAGATCATCAAGACCCGACACGGCATCAGCCTGACCACCTACCTTGACGCCCATTTCATCGAAGGCGGCGACTACGATCCGCTCAAGCAGACGGCGGATATCGTCTCTGGCCTCATCGGCGAAGGCGCCGAGATCCGGCGCGGCGAGGCCCGTGCTGCGGTGCGCGACTTCAAGCAGGCCCTAGACTGGCTCCTGGAGGAGGTGAAGAAGAACCTCAGTATTCAGCGCTACAAGGGCCTGGGCGAAATGAACCCGGAGCAGCTCTGGGAGACCACCATGGACCCGCAGGTACGCCGTCTGCTCAGGGTGCAGATCGAAGACGCCATCGCCGCCGACGAGATCTTCACCACCCTCATGGGCGAAGAGGTGGAACCCCGGCGCAGTTTCATCGAGGCCAACGCCCTCGGCGTGCGCAACCTGGACGTGTGAGCGAAGCTGTCCTGTAGGCTGTCTCGGCTCATGATCATCTTAAAAACCGCAGTTGAACACGTCCGAAGGGCGGGCCAAACGGGTGGCTGGTACGACTAGCCCGCAGGCCCACAAGCGACAACAACGCAGGGGCGACCGCGCAAGGCGGAGCAGGGGCCCCTTTGGGGA
>DAITOH010000047.1:0-9092 GCA_036834225.1 Thiobacillaceae bacterium
CATCAGTATCGGCGAGGGATTCCGTGGCGGGCAGTGCCTCGTTGGGCAGTTCGCGGTAGCGGGCATCGTGGCGGGGTTGCCGCGGATCGGTGGGATTCAGGGCCGGCGGGCGGGTGGCATAGCCGAGGTGCCATTCGTGCACCCGTTCGTGACCGTAGTGCGCGGCGATCTCGGCCTCGTGTGGCCCCCGCTCCAAGAGGTCGACGTCGGTCCAGCCGGTGAAGCGGTTCTCGCGGTTCCAAGTGCTTTCGCCGTCTCAGGTTTTGCGGGCCATGCGCTGCTTGTGCCGATTCAGGCTGCCAGTGAGTTCGGAGATGATCTCGCCGGCGGCGTGGATGATCTGGTTGGGGGTGAAGCCGCAGCGGTGCATTTCCGGTTGCAGCACGAGCTTGCTTGGGGTGCAGGCGGTGATCGATGACGCAAGCCTGCGCTCATCGCCTGCAGCGATCGGTTTGAAAAAGGAGACTTTGTTTGGCGGAGACGGAGGGATTCGAACCCTCGATACGGGTTTTGGCCCGTATGCTCCCTTAGCAGGGGAGTGCCTTCGACCTCTCGGCCACGTCTCCGGTACAGATGACGGCCGACTAGGCCGTGTTTGAAGCTGCGCAAGCATACCTGCGCGGCCGGTCAAAATCAATGCAAACACATCGGCTTTACGCTTGCGACCTTAGCGCCTCACATGCGAACGCCCCTTAACGCGGCAGGGAGTGCCGATTGTCCTAGGCCGATACCGCTTGATCTAGCCCAAAGGCCTGGTGCAGGGCGCGAACGGCCAGTTCCATGTATTTGTCGTCCACCACCACCGAGATCTTGATCTCGGAGGTGGAGATCATCTGGATGTTGATGTTTTCGTCAGCGAGGGCCTTGAACATCTTGCTGGCGATGCCGGCATGGGTGCGCATGCCGACCCCGACGATGGAGACCTTGGCGATCTTGTCGTCACCTAGCACATCGCGCGCGCCGATGGCGGTCTTGACCGTGCTCAACACCTCCATGGCCTTCTTCAGATCGTTGCGGTGCACGGTGAAGGAGAAATCGGTAGTGCCGTCCACGCCCACGTTCTGCACGATCATGTCGACATCGATGTTGGCTTCGGCGATGGGGCCCAGGATATGGGCAGCGATGCCCGGCTTGTCGGGCACGCCGACGATGGTGAGCTTGGCCTCGTCGCGGTTGAAGGCGATGCCGGATATGACGGGTTGTTCCATGCTGTCTTCCTCGAAAGTGATGAGCGTGCCCTCGCTTTCGTCCTCGAAGCTAGAGAGCACGCGAAGCCGCACTTTGTACTTGCCGGCGAATTCCACCGAGCGGATCTGCAGCACCTTGGAGCCGAGGCTGGCCATCTCCAGCATCTCCTCGAAGGTGATGGTCTTGAGCCTGCGCGCCTCAGGCACGATGCGCGGATCGGTGGTGTAGACCCCGTCTACGTCGGTATAGATCTGGCACTCGTCCGCCTTGAGCGCCGCCGCCAAGGCCACACCCGTGGTGTCGGAGCCACCGCGCCCCAGGGTGGTGATATTGCCCGCCGCGTCCACGCCCTGGAAGCCTGCCACCACGACCACATAGCCGTGCTCGAGATCGCGCCGAATGTTCTCTTCGTCGATGGACAGGATGCGGGCCTTGGTGTGGGCGTCATCGGTGAGGATGCGCACCTGGCTGCCGGTGTAACTCCTGGCCTTAAGGCCCAGGTCCTTGAGCGCCATGGCGAGCAGGGCGATGGTCACCTGCTCGCCGGTGGACAACAGCACGTCGAGCTCGCGCGGGTCGGGTTCTTTCTGGATCTTTTTGGCCAGGGCAATCAAGCGGTCGGTCTCGCCGGACATGGCGGAGGCCACCACCACCACTTGGTGGCCTAAGGCCTTGAACTTGGCAACCCGCTCCGCCACGTTACGGATGCGCTCGATGGAGCCCACCGAGGTGCCACCATATTTTTGTACGATCAGCGCCATGGGTTTTCGTATCGCTGAAAATTTTTTATCTTACCCTAAACGGCGCGTCGTAGCCAGCTTGCCTGCGATTGAAACTTCCGTGCTGCGGCGCTATCTTAGCGAGCGTCTGAAAACCAGTTGAAAGGACGAAGCAGCCATGCCCAATACCTACGACCTGTCGAGCACCCGTACCCCGGTTGCGACCGCCGTACAGACCAACAAGGTTCTGCGTAACACCTACATGCTGCTGGCCATGACGCTGCTGTTTAGCGCCGCTGCGGCCGGTGTGTCCATGGCCATGGCGGTGCCTTACGGCGCCAGCCTCATCAGCAGCCTGATCGCGCTCGCCCTGCTGTGGTTCGTGCTGCCGCGCACCGCCAATTCCGCCGCCGGCATCGGCGTGGTGTTCGCGGTGACCGGTCTGCTCGGTTTCGGCCTCGGGCCGGTGCTGAATCACTACTTAAGCCTGGCCAATGGACCGCAGATCGTCATGCTCTCGCTGGGCATCACCGGTGCCGCCTTCACCGGGCTGTCCGGTTATGCCCTGGTCACGCGCAAGGACTTCAGCTTCATGCGGTCTTTCCTGACGATCGGCATCCTGGTCGCCTTCATCGCCGGCATCGTCTCGCTCATTGCGGCGCTAGTGGGTTATCCCATGCCGGCCCTAGCCCTGACGGTCTCGGCCATGTTCGCCTTGCTGATGTGCGGCCTGATCCTCTGGCAGACCAGCGAGATCGTCAACGGCGGCGAGACCAACTACGTGCTCGCTACCGTGACGCTGTACGTCTCGATCTACAACCTGTTCACGAGCCTGCTGCACCTGCTCGGTGCCTTCATGGGCGAGCGCGAGTAGTCGCGAAGTCGCGGCACGGGAAAAGGCGGCGCAAGCCGCCTTTTCTATTTGTGCCGCTCAAAGAGCGCGATCGATTCGACGTGCGCCGTGTGCGGGAACATGTTGGCCACGCCCGCGGCCGCGAGCCGATAACCCTTGGTGTGCACCAGCACGGCGGCGTCGCGCGCTAAGGTGGCGGGGTTGCAGGAGACATAGACGATACGCCGCGGCCCGGTCGCCTCGGGCAGCGCCTTGACCAGCTCGATGGCGCCGTCGCGGGGCGGGTCGATGAGCCATTTGTCGAATTCACCGAGGGCGCTGAGGATACCGGGCGTCATCTGGAACAGGTCCATGTACTGGAACCGGCAGCGCCCGGCAAGGCCGTTTAACGCCGCGTTTTCCATGCCCCGTTGCACCAGCGGGAACGAGCCCTCGATGCCCAGCACTTGGGCCCCGCGCCGGGCGATGGGCAGGGTGAAGTTACCCAGCCCGCAGAAGAAATCGGCAATGCGCTCGCCCGGTTCGGGGTTGAGCAGGCTTAAGGCCCGACGCACCAGCACGCGGTTCATATCCTGATTGACCTGGATGAAGTCCGTCGGTCGGAAAGGCATCACCAGATTGAATTCCGGCAGCCTGTAGTCGAGGGGCGGGGCATTGATCGGGTGGAAGGGGTGCGCGCTCTCTGGCCCCTTGGGCTGCAGCCAGATCTGCACGCCGGATTGCTCGGCGAAGTCGCGTATCCGTGTCTCGTCCGAGCTGGTTAAGGGCTCCAAGATGCGCAGCACCAAGACGGTGACCGCGTCGCCCACCGCCACCTCGATCTGCGGCAGACGGTCGCGCACGCTAAGCCCCGCCACCAGTGCGCGCAGTTCGGGCAGCAGCCGACCTACCCATGGCGGCAGCACCTCGCAGCCGAGCATGTCCGCCACATAGCTCGATCGACGCTCGTGGAAGCCCACTAGCACACCGCCCTTTTTGGGGACATTGCGGACGGACAGCCGCGCCTTGCGCCGATAGCCCCAGGTCGGGCCGTGGATGGGGGGGAGCATAGTCTCGGCCTGCACCTTGCCGATGTGCGTGAAGCAGTCCTCGAGCACACGCTGTTTTGCCGCCACCTGGGCGGCCTCGTGCAGGTGCTGGTGGGTGCAGCCGCCGCAGATGCCGAACCAGCGGCAGCGCGGCTTAACCCGGTAGGGGCTCGCCTGCAGGATGCGGCTGACCTGGGCCTGCTCAAAGCTGTGCTTACGGCGATAGGTCGTGGCCTCGACGAGTTCCCCGGTTAGAGCCCCGTCAACGAATACGGCCTTGCCGTCTCGGTGCGCTACACCGCGCCCCTCGTGGTCGAGGGATTCGATCAGCAGGACTTCACTCATGCCGGCCAGGCGGCGAGGAATTCCTGCCAATGGGCGCCCGGGACTTCTGCTAAGGTCTTGCGCACCAGGGCGATCTCCGCCTCGTACTGCTTGGGGGTGAGCAGCCCGCGCATGCGCTGGAAGCGCAAGAACACGAGATAAGTGTTGACCACGTCGGTCTCGCAATAATCGCGGATGGCGGCGATCTCGCCGCGCTGGTAGGCCTCCCACACCTTGCTGCCGTCCATGCCTAGCTTGCCCGGGAAGCCAAGCAGTTTGGCGAAATCATCGAGCGGGACATAGGCACGCGTCTGGTACAGCGCGAGCAGGTCCATCAGGTCAAGGTGGCGGGTGTGGTAGCGGTTGATGTAGTTGTTCCACTTGAAGTCGCGGTCGTCGTCGCCCAGGTCCCAGTAACGCGGCGCGACGACCCCATGCAGCATGGCCCGGTAGTGCAGCACCGGCAGGTCGAAACTGCCGCCGTTCCAGGATACGATCTGTGGCGTGTAGCGTTCGATGCCGTCGAAGAAACGCTGGATGATCTCGGCTTCGCCCGCGTCTGGCTCGGAGAGCGAAAACACCCGGAAACGCTCGCCTTCACGCAGGGCACAGGAGATGGTCACCACCCGCTGCAGATGCAAGGGCAGAAAGTCTAAGCCGCCGGTCTGCTGCCGGCGGTAGAGCAGGGCCATCTCCACAACGTCGTGATCCGGGATCTTAGTGCCGGCGTTGTAGAGTCGACGCAACCCTGGCACGTCGGGGATGGTCTCGATGTCGAATATCAATAGGGGGGTCATGGAAAGCGGTAGGATAGTTTTGGAGGATTCTAGCCTGTTTGGAAAGGGGCCATGCAGACCCGCTGGGAGGTAGCCGATGACGGCCGGGACTGGCTTACGCGAGCGCTCGCCCATGTGCGTGAAGCCGAAACCGAGGCCCTTGGCGCGCGCGGCGCATTTCACGTCGTCCTGGCCGGGGGGGAGACGCCGCGCCGGCTGTACGAGGCCCTGGCGGGCGAGGCGCACGACTGGCAACGCTGGCAGGTGTGGTTCGGTGACGAGCGGTGTCTGCCGGCCGGACACCGGGATCGCAACAGCCGCCTGGCGCGGGAGGTTTGGCTGGATCGGGTCGACCTTCCGTCGGCCAATCTCCACCTGATCCCGGCGGAACTCGGCCCCACCCTGGCCGCTGCGGCTTATGCGCGGGATCTGGCCGGCGTGGGTGACTTCGACCTGGTGCTTCTGGGCCTGGGGGAGGACGGCCATACCGCGAGCCTATTCCCCGGCCACGCTTGGGGTGAGCGCGAAGGCTCGGCGGATGCGCTGCCGGTCTTCGACGCGCCCAAGCCCCCGCCCGAGCGGGTGAGCTTGAGCGCCCGGCGCCTGGCGCGCGCGCGGCGGGTGCTGTTCCTGGTCACCGGGTCGGGCAAGCGTGACGCCCTGGCCGCCTGGCGGCGGGGAGAGGCCCTCCCGGCGGCGGCCATCCGGCCGACTGCAGGGGTGGATGTGTTGGTGGACAAAGAAGCATGGGGTGAATGATGAATACGCAACGCGTGTGGGGGCTTCTTCCCTTGCTGTTCCTCACGGTCGCGGCCTGGGCGCAGGAGGAGCGGGTGAGCAGCCAGCAGGAGCAGACCGCCCTGGCGGTGACGATCTACAACGACGACCTCGCCCTGGTGAAGGATCAGCGCCGCGTTCGCCTTGCGGGCGGCGACAACCGGCTGGCCTGGCGTGACGTCTCCGCCCGCATCCAGCCCGAGACCGCGCTGCTGCGCAGCCTAGACGGCGGCCGCATCCAGCTTTTGGAGCAGAACTTCGATTTCGATCTGCTCACACCAGAGTCCTTGCTGGCCAAATCCGTAGGCGAGTCGGTGCGCGTGTTCCGGCCGCCGCATCCTATGACTGGCGTGGAGACCGTGGAACAGGCCACCGTGCTCGCCGCCAACAACGGCGTCGTGCTCAAGTTCGCCGACCGGGTGGAAACCGGCATCCCGGGCCGGATGGCCTTCAACGCGGTGCCGGTGAGCCTGCGCGAGCGGCCGACGCTCACCATGCTGGTGCGCCACGAAGGGGCGGCGGATCGCATGCTCGAGCTGTCCTATCTGACCGGGGGACTGTCTTGGAAGGCCGACTACGTGGCGGAGCTTTCGGACAAGGAGGACAGCATCGAGCTGAACGGCTGGGTGACGCTGACCAACGTCAGCGGCACGGCCTACCACAACGCCCTGCTGCAGCTGGTGGCCGGCAATGTGCAACGCGTCCGGCCC
Organism: Thiobacillaceae bacterium; assembly: GCA_036834225.1. Classification (GTDB taxonomy): domain Bacteria; phylum Pseudomonadota; class Gammaproteobacteria; order Burkholderiales; family Thiobacillaceae; genus JANWZL01. The sequence continues at coordinate 6,376 of DAITOH010000047.1, forward strand.
CAACCCAAGGCCATGCCCATGCTGCGCGCCATGGCGGACGAGGCGGCGCCGGACATGCAGCAGGAGGCCCTGTTCGAGTACCACCTCTACACCCTGGAGCGTCCCACCAGCCTGCTCGATCAGCAGACCAAGCAGGTCGCCTTGCTCTCGGCCCGCGAGGTGCCTGTCGCCAAGGAATACCTGCTACAGGGCGCCGATTTCTACTACCAGGGGCAGTACGGCGACTTAGGGCGCAAGCTCAAGACCGCCGTGTACATGGAATTCAAGAACCAAGGCGCCGGCCTCGGTGTGCCCCTGCCCAAGGGGGTGGTGCGGGTCTACAAGAAGGATCGCGCCGGTCGGGCCCAGTTCATCGGCGAGGACGCCATCGACCACACCCCCAAGGGTGAGACAGTCCGCCTCAAGTTGGGCGACGCCTTCGACATCAGTGCCGAGAAGCGGCAGACCGATTACAAGCGCATCGCCGCCTATGGCGGGCGCGAAGGCGTGCACGAGATCGCTTACGAGCTCACGGTGCGCAACGCCAAGAGCGAGAAGATCGTCATCAAGGTGGTCGAGCCTATCCCCGGCGACTGGCAGATGGTCGCCGAGAGTCAGCCGCACAAGAAGGAGACGGCCAACACCGCCGTGTGGCAGTTGGCCGTGCCCGCCGAGGGCAAGGCGGTGCTAACCTGGCGGGTGCGGGTGCGTAACTGAGCCACGCTTAAGGCCGGCTAGCTCCGCAGGACTGAAGCCGGCCTGGAGACGGGCCGGCACGTTGAACGGTCCACGCGGCTTGGGCACGTCGCTTGTGAACACCAGGGTACGCCAGGTCGCCTCCGGTTCCAGGCCGCGTTGGGCGCAAAGAAAACGGAACCAGCGGTCGCCGATGGCCACGTGACCGATCTCGTCGCGCAGGATGATGTCCAGGATGGCGGCTCCCGCACGGTCGCCGTGGCCGACGAGCTTCCTGCGGATGCTGGGGGTGGCGTCCAGTCCGCGCGCCTCCATAAGCCGGGGCACCAGGGCCATGCGCGCTAAGGGGTCGTGCGCCGTCTTTACGGCGATGTCCCAGAGTCCCGCATGGGCCGCGAAATCGCCGTAGTCGTGGCCAAGGCTATGCAGGTGGTCGCTTAGCAAGCGAAAGTGATACGCCTCCTCGGCGGCCACCTTGAGCCAGTCAGCGTAGAAATCCGCCGGCAGACCCTGGAAACGATAGACCGCATCCAAGGCCAGATTGATGGCTGTGAACTCGATGTGGGCGAGGGCATGGACCAGGGCGGCGTGCCCCTTAGGATGGGAGAGCTCGCGGCGCGGCAGGCGCTGCGGCGATACGAGGAGTGGACGGGCGGGGCGGCCGGCTTCATGCACGGGTTCCGGGTCAGTCCAGGCGGTGGGCTTGAGTTGTCCAGCCTGCCATTGCGTCCATAGCCTTTGTGTGGCATCAAGCTTCGCCTCGATCTCCGCCTCGGTGAGGGCGCTACGGGCGGCAGCGTGCACATTGGTCAGCATCGTGTCTCGATCCACTTTAGCGGATTCGGCAGCCCCCGCGCGATCAGCCAGCCCACGGTGACGCCGACGCCGTTGGCGAGCATGTCCAATCCGCTCGCCTGCCTGTATTCGGTCAGGCCCTGGGCGATCTCCAGGCTGCCGCCTAAGGCGAGCATCCCCATTACGACAGCCAGGCGGCGTTCGTGCAGCTGTGCGAACCAGTACGTCAGCGCCAGATAGGTCAGTGTATGGGAGGCCTTGTCCCACAACTGCAGACCCAGCACCAGCGCCGGCGGTCGGGGCGTGAGGGACAGATAGATCACCAGCAGCACCATCCCCCAACCGATGATGGCCCAGGCAATCCGCCAGTTCGACATGGCGGTTGTCAGAACAGGGCGGGCCGCCTAGGCAGATTGGAGGCGGCGCTGCGACCCTTCATCATGCGCTGGGCAGTGCCGGTTTGCGACGGCGGCGGGCTCACCGGTATTCGACCAGTTCTGACAAGGGCAGGCGCAGCTTCTCACCGGCCGCTTGGGTGCAATAGCCTAGGGCCAGCACCAGGGCGACGGCGTAACGCCCCGGCTCCAGGGCGAGCAGCCTGGCGACCTCCTCGGCTCTGAAACCGCCAATGGCGCAGCTGTCGATGCCGATGCCCGCCGCCGCGGTCATCATGTTGGCGGCGGCGATGTGGCACTGGGCCACGCTCCAGGCGGCTACATTGGTCGCGGCGTGAAAGCTGCGGTAGTTCGCGAGCGCCTCGGCTAGCAGCTCGCCTGGATACTCCCGTGCCAGCAGGCGCTGCACATAGGGGCTGTCCGGGTGCATGTCGGCGATCTTGGCTAAGATGACGACATCGCAGCTAGCCGTGCCGACCTGGGGTTGCTGAAAACAGGCCGCCTGTAGGGCCAGCTTGTCTTGCTTGGAGGTCAGCACGATGAATTTCCATTGCTCTAGACCGAAGGAGGAGGGGGACAGACGGCCTGCCTCCAGGATGAACGCCAGGTCGTCCCCGGGAATGCCACGCTCCGGATCGAACTGATGGCAGGCATGGCGGCGGCGGAAGATGTCGAGGAGTTGGGCTTTCATCTCGGGGGTATGGCATAGAGTCTGCGCATTCTACCTTCTGCTCGGAAGTCCCCGGTGCCGACTAGGAAGCACAAGTCAAATACGGCCGGCTTCTACGACTTCAAGGTCTTTCTACCAGGCATGAGCCCGGCTTGGGGACGGTGTGCTGGAGTTCAACGGCC
>DAITOH010000048.1:0-9085 GCA_036834225.1 Thiobacillaceae bacterium
CGGGGGCAACTTGCGCCCCTGGTGGGCGAGCGTCTGGCCGAGCGCCTGACCCAATCTGTTGCTGATGAGCAACACGGTCCGACCCTGGATTGGCTGGCACAGCCCGGCAACCACCTAATCCCCATCACTGACCCCGCTTACCCGGAACGACTGCGCAGCCTTCCGGACCCCCCGCCCTGGCTCTATGTCAAGGGCGACCCGAATCTATTGCAAAGCCCCATGCTGGCCATCGTCGGCAGCCGTAACGCCACCCCCCAGGGGCGCCGGGATGCAGCGGCCTTCGCCCAGGCCCTGGCAGGTGCTGGACTGACCATCGTCAGCGGCTTGGCCCTGGGTATCGATACCGCCGCCCACGAGGGCGGCCTGGCCGGTGGCACCAGTGTGGCCGTGGTGGGCACGGGGCTGGATCGGGTGTATCCGGCCCGCAACAGGGATTTGGCGCACCGGTTGGCGGCCCGCGGGGCGATCGTGTCCGAGTTCCCCCTGGGCACCCCACCCCGCCCTGGCCAGTTTCCGCGCCGCAACCGCATCATCAGCGGTCTGGCGCTGGGGGTGCTGGTGGTGGAGGCGACCCTGAACAGCGGCTCCCTGATCACCGCCAGGCTGGCAGCCGAGCAGGGGCGGGAGGTGTTCGCCCTGCCCGGCTCCATCCATTCCCCCCTGTCCAAGGGCTGCCATCGGCTCATCCGCGAGGGCGCCAAGCTGGTGGACTGCGTCGACGACATACTCGATGAGTTGCGCTGGCAGTGGCATGCGCCTGTCCCCTCCTCCCCGCCTGCCAACCCCGCCGCAAACGCGGCCGCCGATGCGCTGCTGGAACTGATGGGACCCGACCCGGTCGCACTGGACACACTCGTGAACCTGTCCGGCTTGACGGTGGATACCCTTTCGGCGATGCTACTTTCACTGGAACTGGACGGTCGGATTGCCACACTCCCAGGCGGCCTCTACCAGCGTCTGTACTGAGCAACGCCCACAGCGCGCCTCATATCCCACCATGTTCGAGATCATCCAATACCTCTACGACCACTACCTGGTGGACGACCACTATCCCGACGCCGAGGCCCTGGCTCTCAAGCTGTCGACGGCCGGTTTCGACCAGGCCGAGATCGAACAGGCGCTGACATGGCTCGACGGTCTGTCCGAACTGGACCCCGAAGGCGAGGCCGGCCTTTCCCACGGCGGCATGCGCCTGTACAACGAACACGAGATCATGCGGCTCGCCCCGGAAGGGCGCGGTTTTCTCACCTATCTGGAAAGCGCCGGCCTACTCTCCGCCTATGCGCGTGAGTGGGTGATCGAGCGTGCGCTCGCCCTGGAGGAACAGGTGGTGCCGGCGGAGAAGATCAAATGGGTCGCGCTGCTCGCGCTGTGGAAGCTGGGTGGCTCCCTGTCCGCCCTGTGGCTCGAGGACCTGGTGCGGGAAGACGACGACAATCCCGCCACCCTGCACTAGGAGCCTGGCCGAGCGTCGGCTGTCCGTGGCCGCGACCGCCTCGTCCGATCCGCTGCGCAGCCGGCAGGCCAGCCGCCGCATCTGCCTTCCCTGCTGAGTCTTCGTGGGTAAACAGCTGATCATCGCCGAGAAGCCGTCAGTCGCCCAGGACATCGCCCGTGCCCTGGGCGGCTTTCGCAAGGAAAAGGACTACTTCGAGTCGGACGACTACATCCTCTCCTCCGCCATCGGCCATCTGCTAGAACTGACCGTGCCGGAGGAATACGAGGTCAAGCGCGGCAAGTGGTCCTTCGCCCATCTGCCGGTGATCCCGCCCCGCTTCGCCCTGCGGCCCATCGACAAGACCAAGGATCGGCTTGAGCTACTCGAGCGCTTAATCAAGCGCAAGGACGTCGAGGGCCTGATTAACGCCTGTGACGCCGGCCGCGAGGGCGAGCTGATCTTCAATTACATCGTGCAGCACAGCGGCACTAAGAAGCCGGTGCGGCGTCTGTGGCTGCAGTCCATGACCCCAGCGGCGATCCGTGAGGGATTTGCCACCTTGCGCCACGCCGACGAACTCGAGGGGCTGCGCACCGCCGCCATCTGCCGCGCCGAGAGCGACTGGCTTGTGGGCATCAACGGCACCCGCGCCATGACCGCCTTCAACTCCAAGACCGGCGGCTTTCACCTCACCACCGTCGGCCGCGTGCAAACCCCGACCCTGACCATCGTCGTGGAGCGGGAGGAACGCATACGCAAGTTCGTCGCCCGTGCTTACTGGGAGCTCGAAGCCCGCTTTCGCGGGCAGCACGGCGAATACACCGGCCGCTGGTTCGATGAGCATTTCAAGAAGACCGAAGACGACGACCAGGCTACGGCCTACCGGCTCTGGGACGAGGCGCGTGCACAAGCCATCTGCGCTGCATGTCTGGGACGGCCGGCCGTCGCCACGGAAGAGACCAAGCCGTCCAGCCAGCTCTCACCCCTGCTCTACGACCTGACCAGCCTGCAACGGGAGGCCAACAGCCGGTTCGGATTCTCAGCCAAGACCACCTTAGGCCTTGCCCAGGCCCTGTACGAGAAGCACAAGGTGCTGACCTACCCGCGCACCGACGCCCGCGCCCTGCCCGAGGACTACCTGGGCACAGTGAGGGAGGTGCTGGGCAAGCTGCCCGAGGACTACGCCGGCTTAGCCGGCAACATCCTGGCGCAGGGCTGGGTACGGCCTAACAAGCGCATCTTCAACAACGCCAAGATCTCGGACCACTTCGCCATCATCCCCACCGGTTTGGCGCCTAAGCATCTCAACGAGCTGGAGTGGAAACTCTACGATCTGGTCACCCGCCGCTTCCTGGCGGTGTTCTATCCGGCAGCCGAGTATTTGGTCACCACCCGCATCACCCGGGTGAGGGACGCCATGACGGAGCATGCCTTCAAGACCGAGGGGCGTGTGCTGGTCAACCCGGGCTGGCTTGCGGTCTATGGCCGAAAGGCGCAGGTGGAGGGGCAGGAGGGCGGCCCTTCCCTGCCGCCCCTCATCCCGGGCGAGACCCTCTCCACCCTGGCGGTGGACATCAAGGCGAGCCAGACCCGCCCGCCCGCGCGTTTCACCGAGGCCACGCTGCTTTCAGCCATGGAGGGTGCAGGCAAGATGATCGAGGATGAGGAGCTGCGCGCCGCCATGGCCGGACGCGGTCTGGGCACACCCGCCACACGGGCGCAGATCATCGAGAACCTGATCTCCGAGGCCTATCTGCTGCGGGAGGGCAAGGAGCTGATCCCCACCGCCAAGGCCTTTTCGCTCATTACCCTGCTGCGTGGCCTGGGCGTGGACGAACTTACCTCGCCGGAGCTGACCGGGGAGTGGGAATACAAGCTCGCCCAGATAGAGCGCGGTCAACTTAGCCGCGATGAATTCATGGGTCACATCGTGGCGCTCGCCCGGGAGATCGTGGAGCGGGCCAAGCGCTATGAGTCTGACACCGTGCCGGGCGACTTCGCCACCTTGGCCGCACCCTGTCCGAGATGCGGCGGCGTGGTGAAGGAGACCTACAAGAAGTTCGTCTGCCAGTCCTGCGGCTGGAACACCTGGAAGATCGTCGCCGGACGCCAGTTCGAGGTTGCCGAGATGGAGACCCTGTTGCGGGAAGGCAAGGTGGGCCCGCTGACCGGCTTCCGCAACAAGCTGGGTCGCCCTTTTAAGGCCGAGATCCGGTTGAACGACGCCCAACAGCCGGAGTTCGACTTCGGCCAGCCACGGCAGGGCGAGGCGGATGAACCAGTGGATTTCTCGGGCCAGGAGAGCTTAGGCCCCTGCCCCAAGTGCGGTGGTTCGGTCTATGAGCTGGGCGATGCCTATGTCTGCGAGCGCAGCGTGGGAGCGGGCCGCAGCTGCGACTTCCGCAGCGGCAAGCTGATTCTGCAACAGCCGGTGGAGCGCGCACAGATGCAGAAGCTGCTGACCGAGGGCAAGACCGACTTGCTGACCGGCTTCGTCTCCGCCCGCACCCGACGCAAATTCGCAGCCTTCCTGGTGTGCGACAAGGACGGCGAGGTGGGTTTCGAATTCGAGCCCCGCGCCTTACGTCAAGCGCGCGAGGGCAAGAACGCCCCGTCCGGCCGCAAGCTGGGCGTGCATCCGGCGGATGGCGCGCCCGTCATGCTCAAGGACGGTCGCTACGGCCCCTATGTCTCCCATGGCAAGGTGAACGCCGCGCTGCCCAAGACCCTAAAGCCGGAGGAGGTGACCCTAGAGATGGCGCTCGATCTGCTGGCCGCTAAGACGGGTTCGCCGCTTAAGCGTACCACCCGGACCACGCGCAAGCCGACTAAGGCGGCCGCCTGAACCTTAAGGGCCGGTCGGTCCAACGGTATCAGGCCGTGGCGGCGATCCCCCTGATGGCCTTACGGTTGGCGGCAAGCCCTTGTCCGCGCTAGAATCCCCGCCCTTTTTCGCAACAGCTCCCTAGCGGCGTCCAGACCCATGGAAGATCGACAAGGCCGTCTATGCGGCACGCTCTATAGCCCCGACTTCGAGCACGACAGCTGCGGTTTTGGACTGATCGCCCAGCTGGACGACCGGCCCTCCCACTGGCTGGTGGCCACCGCCATCTCTTCTCTTGCCTGCATGACCCACCGCGGCGCAGTCGCTGCCGACGGCAAGTCGGGTGATGGCTGCGGCCTGTTGCTCAAGAAACCGGATACCTTCCTGCGTGCCGTGGCGGAGGACATGGGCTGGCGGCTTAATGACCGCTACGCCGCCGGACTGGCCTTCCTCAGCCGGGACACGGCTAAGGCTGCGCGCGCGCGCGACCTCCTGTTCAAGGAGTTGCGCGGCCAGGGCTTAGATCCGCTCGGATTCCGCCCGGTGCCCACCGACGAATCGGCGCTTGGCGACTATGCGAAGGCGACCTTGCCGGTGATCGAGCAGCTGTTCGTCAACTGCCCGGACGAGGTGGATGCCGAGATCTTCGAGCGCAAGCTCTACATCGCCCGCCGCCGGGTGGAAAAGGCGGTGCAAGACGACGACCCGACCTTCCACATGCCCACGCTGTCTGGCCGGGTGATCGCCTACAAGGGTCTGGTCATGCCGGCCTATCTGCCGGTGTTCTACCCCGACTTAAACGACGAGCGCTTCGCTTCGTCGCTAGCGGTGTTCCACCAGCGCTTCTCAACCAACACCTGGCCGCAATGGCAGCTGGCCCAGCCCTTCCGCTACTTAGCGCACAACGGCGAGATCAACACCCTGGCCGGCAACCGCAACTGGAGCCGGGCACGGGAGCGCAAGTTCGCCTCCCCCTTAATCCCCGACATGGAGGACGTGCGCCCCATGGTGAGCTACCAGGGCTCGGATTCCATGAGCTTTGACAACATGCTCGAGGGTCTGGTGATGGGCGGGGCGGGGCTATTCCGCTCCCTGCGCATGATGGTGCCCCCGGCGTGGCAGAACGTCACGCACATGGACCCAGACCTCAAGGCCTTCTACGAATACAACTCCATGCACATGGAGCCTTGGGACGGCCCGGCCGGCATCGTGCTCACCGACGGCCGCTACGGCGTGTGTCTGCTTGACCGCAATGGGCTTCGGCCTGCCCGCTACGTGATCACCAAGGACCGCATCGTGACCATCGCCTCCGAGGTCGGGGTCTGGGACTACGGCTCAGAGAACGTCCTCGCCAAGGGCCGAGTGCGCCCGGGCCAGATGGTGGCCGCCGACCTAAAGACCGGGCAATTCCTGCTGCCCGAGGACATCGACAACCTGCTTAAGGGCCGACACCCCTATCGCCAGTGGCTCAAGGCCTACAGCCGTAAGATCGAGGTCAAGCCCGAGGAGGACGCCGACTGCCCGCAGATGGACGCGGCGAGCATCGCCACGTACCAGAAACTGCACAACGTCAGCCTCGAGGAACTGGACCAGGTCATCCGCGTGCTGGCCGAGGATGGACAGGAAGCGGTCGGCTCCATGGGTGACGACACCCCCATGGCGGTGCTGTCACAACAGGTGCGATCGCCCTTCGATTACCTGCGCCAGCAGTTCGCACAGGTGACCAACCCGCCGATCGATCCCATCCGCGAGGCCATCGTCATGAGCCTGCACACGGTGTTCGGGCGGGAACGCAACCTGTTCGAGGAAACCCCCGAGCACGCCCATCGCCTGGTCGTAAACTCGCCGGTACTCTCGCACGACGCCTTCGTCAGTGTAACCAGCCAGACCGACCCCGCGTATGCCGCTGTGACGTTGGATCTGTCCTACGACCCGGCGCAGCTGGGCCTTAAGGCCGCCTTAGAAAGGCTCGCGGCCGAGGCGGTGGAGGCCGTGCGCGCGGGCAAGGTGGTGGTCGTCCTGTCGGACCGTCGCATCGACCGCGCCCGGCTGCCCATCCATGCCCTGTTCGCGACCGGCGCCGTGCATCACGCGCTCATCGACGCGGGGCTGCGCTGTGACGCCAACCTCGTGGTCGAGACCGGCGCCGCGCGCGACCCGCACCAGATCGCGGCCCTCATCGGCTATGGTGCCACCGCCGTCTATCCCTACCTCGCCTACCAGTCCATCTTAGAGATGGTGCGCTCGGGCAAGATCAAGCTGCCGGCCTACAAGGCCCTGGCGAACTACCGCAAGGGCATAGACAAGGGGCTGCTTAAGATCATGTCCAAGATGGGCATCTCCGCCATTTCCAGTTACCGGGGGGCACAGCTGTTCGAAGTGGTGGGCATGCACGAAGAGGTGGTAAACCTTTGTCTAAAGGGGACCGTTTCCCGTGTCTCGGGGGCGAATTTTCAGGACTTCGAGGAAGACCAGAAAAAGCTAGCGCGCGCCGCCTTCAACCCCCTGCGCCCGTTGCCCGTCGGCGGGCTACTCAAGTACACCTACGGGGGCGAGTTCCACGCCTACAACCCGGACGTGGTGCAAAGCCTGCAGAAGGCGGTGCAGACCGGCTCCTACGAGGCCTACAAGCGCTATGCCGACATCGTGAACAGCCGGCCGGTGGCCATGTTCCGCGACCTGATGAAGTTGAAGGAGCGCCCGCAGCCCATCCCGCTGGAGGAGGTCGAGCCGATCGAGACCATACTCAAGCGCTTCGATAGCGCCGGCATGTCCCTCGGGGCGCTTTCCCCCGAGGCGCACGAAGCCCTGGCCGAGGGCATGAACCGCATCGGCGGGCGCTCCAACTCCGGCGAGGGCGGCGAGGACCCCGCCCGCTACGGCACCATCCGCACCTCCAAGATCAAGCAGGTCGCCTCCGGCCGCTTCGGCGTCACCCCGCACTATCTCGTCAACGCCGAGGTGCTGCAGATCAAGATCGCCCAGGGCGCCAAGCCCGGCGAGGGCGGGCAGCTGCCCGGCCACAAGGTCTCGGAGCTCATCGCCCGCCTGCGCTGCACCAAGCCCGGCATCTCGCTCATCTCGCCGCCGCCGCACCACGACATCTATTCCATCGAGGACCTGGCCCAGCTCATCTTCGATCTGAAGCAGGTCAACCCGCAGGCCTTAGTCAGCGTGAAGCTGGTCGCCGAGCCCGGCGTGGGCACCATCGCCGCCGGGGTGGCCAAGGCCTATGCCGACCTGATCACCATCTCCGGCTATGACGGCGGCACCGGGGCGAGCCCGCTGACCAGCGTGAAATACGCCGGCACGCCCTGGGAACTGGGGCTGACCGAGGTGCAGCAGGTGCTGCGCGCCAACGGCCTGAGGGGCCGGGTGCAGGTGCAGACCGACGGCGGGCTCAAGACCGGGCTGGATGTGGTCAAGGCGGCCATCCTCGGTGCGGAGTCCTTCGGCTTCGGCACCGCGCCGATGATTGCGCTTGGCTGCAAATACCTGCGCACCTGCCATCTCAACAACTGCGCCACCGGCGTGGCCACCCAGGATGCCACGCTGCGCAAGAAGCACTTCATCGGCCTGCCGGACATGGTGGTCAACTTCTTCACCTTCGTCGCCATGGAGACGCGCGAATGGATGGCCAAACTGGGGGTGCGACGCTTCGAGGACCTGATCGGCCGCACCGACCTGCTCGACCTGCTGGACGGCGAGACGGACAAGCAGCGTCGCCTCAAGCTCGACCCACTGCTCTCCCAGGGCAGCATCCCGGAGAGCGAGCCGCGCTACTGCATCGAACCGTCCAACCCGTCGTTCGACAAGGGTGAACTCGCTGAGCGCATGGTGGCCGATGCCCTGCCCGGCATCTTGGCCCGCACGCCGCAACGCCTGGAATACCGGGTGCGCAACGTCAACCGTTCCATCGGTGCGCGTCTGTCCGGCGAGATTGCCAAGGCGCACGGTGCCGAGGGCCTGCCGGACGATTGCCTGCACATCAAGCTCACCGGCAGCGCGGGTCAGAGCTTCGGGGTGTGGAACCACCGGGGCCTCACCCTGGAGCTGGAGGGGGACGCCAACGACTATGTCGGCAAGGGCATGGCCGGCGGGCGCCTCATCATCTACCCGCCCAGAAACTCGGACTTCGAGGCGCACAAGGCCGTCATCGTCGGCAACACCTGCCTGTACGGCGCCACCGGCGGCGAACTGTACGTCGCCGGCATGGCCGGCGAACGCTTCGGTGTGCGTAACTCCGGCGCTCATGCCGTGGTGGAAGGTGTTGGCGAGCATTGCTGCGAATACATGACCGGCGGTCACATCGTCGTGCTGGGGATCACGGGGCTGAACTTCGGCGCCGGCATGACCGGCGGCTTCGCCCTGGTCTATGACGAGGACGACCAGTTCGTGCATCGCATCAACAACGAGCTGGTCGACATGAATGCCATCAACGACGAGAAGACCGAGGAATACCGCAGCTTCCTGAGGGAGCGGCTAGAGAAGCACCTCCTCTACACCGGCAGCCAGCGGGCACGCTGGATGCTGGAGAACTTCGACGAGGTGGTGGACCGCTTCTGGCTGATCAAGCCCAAGGCCCTGACCCTGGACAGTCTGCTGAAGGATTGATCGTAAGGAATGGGGAAATATGTCGGGCTGTCGAACAGATCCTCCTCGGCCGCAGCGATGCCAACATCGAATTCGACGATTTGCGGCAGCTACTGCAGAGGCTGGGATTCGAGGAGCGGGTCCGGGGTAGCCACCGCCTCTATCGCAAGGCAGGCATCGTGGAAAAGCTCAATCTGCACCAAGACGGCGCCAAGGCCAAGCCTTACCAG
>DAITOH010000049.1:0-9077 GCA_036834225.1 Thiobacillaceae bacterium
GTAGATCAGCCCGCAAGGGCGAGGGCCCACATCACGATCATGTTGATGAGGGCGACGAAGACGGAGGCGCTGCCGATGTCCTTGGCGCGCTTGGCGAGCACGTGGTCCTTAAGCGAGATGCGATCGACCGTGGCCTCGATGGCCGAGTTGACGAGTTCCACGATCAGCACCAGCAGCACGCTGCCCACCATGAGGGCGCGGGCGAGGTTGTCCGGGGTGAGTACGAAGGCAAGCGGGATGAGGACGGCGGCGAGCAGGGCCTCCTGGCGGAAGGCATCCTCATGCCGGTAGGCGGCCTTGAGGCCGGCCAGGGAGTAGAACAAGGCGTTCCAGACCCGGGTAAGGCCAGTCTTGCCCTTGTGCGGGCTTTCCTTATGCTCCATCTGCAGCTTTGCCGAGGCAGGGTAGGGGTCGCCGGCAGCCCCGGCGGGGGGCGTGGGCCCGGGGTGGGTCGACGGATCCGCACGCCATGCTCAGGCCCTCCAGGCCAGGTCCAGTTCCCGCGCCGCCCGCACGTCATCAAGCCGGCGTACCGGCAGGTTGTGGGGCGCGCTCCTAACCCGCTCGGGATCGGTCTCGGCCTCCTCCTTCACCCGCACCATGGCCGCCACGAAGGCGTCCAGGGTGGCCTTGCTCTCGGTCTCGGTGGGCTCGATCAACAGACACTCTGGCACCAGCAGAGGGAAGTAGGTGGTCGGGGCGTGGAAGCCGTAGTCCAGCAGGCGCTTGGCGAAGTCCATGGCGGTCACGCCGGTGGCCTCTTTGAGTCGCTTCAGGGTGACGATGAACTCGTGACTTGCCCGCCGCTTCGGGAAGGCCAGGTCGAAACCGGCGCGTGCGAGCTCCGCCGCCAGGTAGTTGGCATTGAGGGCGGCATAGTCCGCCACCTGCTTCATGCCGGCGCGCCCGAGCATGCGGGCATAGACCCAGGCCCGCAGCAGCACCCCCATGTTGCCGCCGAAGGCGCTAAGCCGCCCAATTGACTGCGGCCGCTCGGCCTCCTCGAGTAAACGGTAGAAACCACGCTCCTCCACCACCAGCGGGATGGGCAGGAAGGGCTCGAGCCGCTGCGACACCCCCACTGGCCCGGCACCGGGTCCGCCGCCGCCATGCGGGGTGGAGAAGGTCTTGTGCAGGTTCATGTGGATGACGTCGAAACCCATGTCGCCCGGGCGTACGCGGCCGAGGATGGCGTTCAGATTGGCGCCGTCGTAGTAGGTGAGCCCCCCGGCGTCGTGCACCAGCGTCTGGATCTCGACGATGGTCTGCTCGAACACCCCCAGGGTGGAGGGGTTGGTGAGCATGAGACCGGCCGTGTGCGGGCCCACCGCCGCGCGCAGGGCAGCGAGGTCGACGTTGCCGTTCCGGTCGGTGGGGATCTCGCGCACCTGAAAGCCGCACATGATGGCCGTGGCGGGGTTGGTGCCGTGCGCGGCGTCGGGCACGATGATCTCGCGCCGGGCGGCATCACCGCGGGATTCATGGTAGGCGCGGATCATGGCCACGCCGGCGAACTCGCCCTGGGCGCCGGCCATGGGTGCCAGCGACACGGCGGCCATGCCGGTGACGGCCTTGAGCATCTCCTGCAGCTCGTACAGACAGGCGAGATGGCCCTGACCGGTCTCGGCTTCGGCCAGAGGGTGGCGCGCCAGGAACTGCGGTAGCATGGCCAGCGCGTTACAGGCGCGCGGGTTGTACTTCATGGTGCAGGAGCCCAGCGGGTAGAACTGGGTGTCGATAGAGAAGTTCTTCTGCGACAGTCGCGTGTAGTGCCGCACCACATCGAGTTCGGAGACTTCCGGCAGGGGGGGAGGTGCCGGGCGCAGGAATTCGGCCGGGATGTCGTCCGCGAACGGGGCAGGCCCTGGGGACTGCGCGTGAGCCCGGCGGCCGGGGCGGGAGAGGTCGAAGATCAGCATGGGGGGTGAGGGGTGAGGCGGGTCCTGCCCCTGCCTCGCTGGCCCTAAATACTCAGGTATTTTCAGCCCTGGCCGCGGCCAGGGCGGCCTCGTAGTTGGGTTCCTGCTTGATCTCAGGCACCAGCTCGGCGTGAATCACCCGGTCGCGTTCGTCCAGGACGATCACCGCTCGCGCACACAGGCCGGCCAGCGGCGGATCCATGATCATGACGCCGTAGTCCTTGTGGAAATCGCGTCCGCGCAGGGTGGACAGTGTGATGACATTCTTGAGGCCCTCGGCGCCGCAGAAGCGATTCTGGGCAAAGGGCAGGTCGGCGGAGATCACCAGCACCACGGTGTTGGGCAGGCTCGCGGCGGCCTCGTTGAATTTGCGCGTAGACTCGGCGCACACCGGCGTATCCAGGCTGGGGACGATGCTGAGGATCTTCTTCTTGCCCCAGAACTGGGACAGTGAGACGTCCTTGAGGTCCTTGTCCACTAGCATGAAGGAATGCGCGGTGTCGCCGACGCGGGGGAAGTTGCCGCCTACCGAGATGGGCTCGCCGCCCAGGGTCACTGTTGCCATCGTTGCTCTCCTCTGAAGAACGGTCAGGGTGGATCAGGATTTGTACGCGCAGGGCGGTGCCTCGCGGCGCCGGCTCAGGATGCGCGCCAATTTTTGCGCATAGTCGGCAATGTCGTCATCCGTTTTCGTCTCTGTGGCGCAGACCAGGATGCTGTCGGCCAGTTCCGCATAGTCACCGCCGAGGGCATAGCCGCCGAGTATCCCTTGCGCCCGCAAAGCCCGCAGCACCTCGCGGGTGTCGGCCGGCAGCCGCAGCACGGCCTCGTGGAAGAAGGGGGTCGTAAAGACTGGCCGCACGCCGGGAATGGCCGTGAGCTGGGCCACGAGTTCGCGGGTGCGGGCGTGGCAGGCCAAAGCCACCTCCCGGAGTCCCTGGGGACCGAGCAGGCAGAGGTAGATCGTGGCGGCGGTCACCAGCAGGCCCTGGTTGGTGCAGATGTTGGAGGTGGCCTTGGAGCGGCGGATGTGCTGTTCCCGCGCCTGCAGGGTGAGGGTGAAGCCGGGTTTGCCCTCCATGTCCAAGGTGCGTCCAACGATGCGGCCGGGCATCTGGCGCACCAGCGACTGGCGCGCGGTCATGAAGCCGAAATAGGGGCCGCCTGAGGCGAGCGGAATGCCAAGCGGCTGGCCATCGCCGACACAGATGTCGGCACCCCGGCTCCCCCATTGTCCGGGCGGTTTGAGCAGGGCGAGTGCCGTGGGGTTGACAACAGCGATGGCGAGCATGCCTTGGGCATGCGCCCAGTCGGTAAGCGCGTCCACCGGCTCCAGCACGCCGAAGAAGTTGGGCTGCGGGATGACCAGGGCCGCTGCCGGCTTCGCCGCGTGCACTCCTAAGTCCTCTGGAAGGGTGTGGCCGCACTCCGTACAGTAGGGCAGTTCCACCAGCTCGATGCCCTGGTTGCCGACCACGGTGCGTGCCACCGCCCGGTAACGGGGGTGGACGGTCGCCGGGATCAGCACCCGCTTTGCGCCCGCCTTGTTCGCGCGCACGGCCATGAGGATGGCCTCGCCCAGGGCGCTGGCGCCGTCGTACAGGGAGGCGTTGGAGACCTCCATGCCGGTGAGCCCCGCCATCATGCTCTGGTATTCGTACAGCAGTTGCAGCGTGCCCTGACTCGCCTCGGCCTGATAGGGTGTGTAGGCGGAATAGAACTCGCCGCGGGTGACGATCTGCCAGATGGCGGCTGGGATGTGGTGCTCGTAGGCCCCGGCGCCGATAAAACTGGTCCAGAATCCGTCCTGCATGGCGCGCGCGTGCGCTAGCCGCGTGACCGCCATCTCCGACAGGCCCTCGGGCACGCCCTCTAGGCTGCCGCAGCGCAGACCTGCGGGGATCTCGTCGAAGAGCTCTTCGATGGACGCCGCCCCGATGCTGGCCAGCATCTCGGCGACCTCCCGCTCAGTATGGGGGATGAAGGGCATTGGCTGGGTGAGGCTTAAGGTGTTCAGCGGGTCTCGGACTCAAGCAGCGCCCGGTAGCCGTCGGCATCAAGGAGTCCTTCCAGCTCGGCGGGGTTGGTGGGTTTGATGCGGAACATCCAGGTGCCGTAGGGGTCCTTGTTGAGGCTTTCGGGAGAGGCTTCGACCGCAGCATTCACCGCCACCACCTCGCCGGCGACGGGGGCGTAGATGTCGGAGGCGGCCTTGACCGACTCCACCACGGCGCATTCCTCGTTCTGAGCGAGCTGGCGGCCGACGGTCGGATTTTCCACGAACACCATATCGCCCAGGAGATCCTGGGCATGGTGGGTGATGCCCACGCTCAGCGTGCCGTCGGCCTCCTGGCGGACCCACTCGTGGGATCGTGTGTATTTCAGTTCGGCTGGGATGTTCATGCTGGACTCCGTGAGGGGGGTCGATAGATGGCGCTCAGTCGGTGGACACGAGCGCCTTGCCAAAACGTACAAAGGGATATTTCACCACCCGCGCCCGCAAGCGCTGGTCGCGGACCTCCACCTCTACCTCGTCGCCGATGGCGACCCCGGCGGGCAGGCGCGCCAGCGCGATGGAGGCATCGAGGGTGGGGGAGTAGCCGCCGCTGGTGATCTCCCCCACGCCCTGGGCGCTGTGGACCTTCTGGTGCGCGCGCAGCACCCCCTTGTCCAGCAGCAGAAGCCCGACCAGCTGGCGCTGGCGCGGCAGGCGCAGCAGGGCATCGCGGCCGATGAAGTCGCGCTTTGCATCCTTGAGATCGACGGTCCAGGCAAGCCCTGATTCGAACGGGGTCACCCGCTCGTCCATGTCCTGGCCGTAGAGGTTCATGCCCGCTTCCAGACGCAGGGTGTCGCGTGCACCCAGGCCGCAGGGCCGCACACCGGCCTCCAGGAGGGCCTGCCAGAAGAACGGGGCGGCGCGGGCCGGCAGCATGACCTCGAAGCCGTCCTCGCCGGTGTAGCCGGTGCGGGCGATGAACATGTCGCCTATGGTGACAGCGGTAAAAGGCCGCATAGGTTCGGTCAGCGCGCGCGTGCCGGGCATGGCGGTCCACAGCCTTTGCGCCGCCTTGGGGCCCTGGATGGCGATCATCGCCAGGTCACGGCGGGGGACGACCTTAAGGCCGGGGGCGTGGGCATCGCGCTGGGTCTTAATCCAGGCCAGGTCCTTGTCGGCACAGCCGGCGTTGACCACCAGCCGGAACCAGTCCTCGCGCATGAAATAGACGATCAGATCATCGATGACGCCGCCGCCCTCGTGCAGCATGCAGCTATAGAGCGCCCGGCCGGTGGTCTGGAGCTTATCTACGTCGTTGGCTAGCAGCCGGCGCAGAAAGGGACGTGCCAAATCCCCCCGCAGGTCGAGCGGCAGCATGTGCGAGACGTCGAACATGCCGGCCTCGCGCCGCACGGCGTGGTGTTCCTCAATCTGGGAGCCGTAGGACAGCGGCATCTCCCAGCCGGAGAAGTCCACCAGCTTGGCGTTCAGTTCGCGGTGTTTGGCGTTCAGGGGGGTGGTTTGCATACGGGTCGGCACCATAGGCTTTGCATTGCATTCCACCCGCTCTGTCCTGGTACCTGAGAGATTTGCCCCTTCGGTGGTGGTCCGCGCCACGCTCTCCAGAGTTGTCCTGCCCGCAGTCCTTTTGCCTGAGCGGTTGCTGGGTGGGTTGCGCCTTCGGCGGCCGTGTCCGGCTCTCTCCCACGGGTCGGTTGCTGGGGGCAATATAACCGAGCCCGAGGCGTTCGAACAAGCATCTCCGTCCCCGGCGCCTCCATGCCCAGCCCGCGCCCTGCAGTGCGCGGTGGCTTAGGGGTATTGCTTGTCGAGCTTGTAGCCGTAGGCGGACAGGCCCCTAAGTTCCAGTTCCAGGCGGATCTCCCGCTCCTCCCCCGGTGCCATGCCCCGTGCCTCGACACCGCTGTCCATCAGATAATCCGAGGGGGTGAAGGGGCGTTGTGCGACGGGAACATCGCGCACATCGGTCAGGATCAGGATCAGATGGGGCCAGGCGATGCTCCGGTCGGAGCGATTGCTGAGGGACACGCGCAGGATGGCACGGGAGGCGTCCTCGGGGTCGGTCTCCAGCGAGGAGGCGTCAAAACGCAGCGCCATAGGATCCCGAGGCAGCGGCACGCTGCAGCCGAGCCACTGGCAGGCATGTTCGAGGACGGGGCGGGTCTCGGGCCAGCCGGCGGCGATCTCGGCGCGGAGGAAATAGGTGGTCTGCAGCAGGAAGGTCGCTGCCAGGGCGATGCTGGCTAGCGTCCACAGGGCGCTGCGCCAGCCAGGCAGGGCGCGTTTGCGCGCCGTGGGCAGGGGGGAGAGCAGGATGGCATCCGATGTTTCCGACGACAACGGGGTGCCATCCGGCACCGCTGCCGCCGCGTCGGTCGCCGCTTGCGCGGGTTCGGGCAAGGCCTGCCTGGCATCCGGCGGGGTGCGCAGCCGTGTCGCGAGAAACCGATCACCGTCAGAACGATAGGTTTCTGCCGTTCGGCCATACTCCGGCGCGGGGGCCGACAGCGCTTCCGCTGGTGCGATGACCGCCGGTGACGCCCCGTGGACCGCGAGGGCAGGCTGCGCCGTCTCGGTGAGCGCATCCACGGCAATCGCCGGTGCAGCCTCCTCCTGCGCCGGTGTCGCAAGTTCAGGCAGCAGAGTGTCGTAGGCGTTGAAGACGGCGCTGCAGCGACCGCATCGCACCAGGCCGCGCCGTTGGTCCAGCTGGGTCTGGCTGACCCGGAAACAGGTGTGGCATTCGGGACAGGTGGTCAGCATCGCATCGGTTTGAAGAGGTCAGGGACGGGCATCAGACTAACCCGGAGTGCGATGGGGTATGCAAGTCAGTGTGTACGCACACCCTCCAGCAGGGCCCAGCCTTCTAGCGAGCCTGAAAGCCACATGTCGAACCAAGGGCTGTAGGTGGCGATGACCTCGTCGGCTTGGGTCTTTAGGATGCCGGACAGGATGATGCGACCGCCTGGCCGCACACGTCCAGCCAGGAGGGGCGCCAGCGCCCGCAGGGGATTGGTGAGGATATTGGCGACCAGGATGTCCGCCCGCATAGTCGGCGCGTCATCGGGTAAGCAAAACTCGGCCTTAACCCGGTTGCGCAGGGCATTGTCCCGCGCGGCCGTCACCGCCTGGGGATCGATGTCGACGCCGAGGACACGGGCGGCACCCAGCTTGGCCGCGGCAATGGCCAGGATGCCCGAGCCGCAGCCGTAGTCCAGCACCGACTCACCGACCTGCAGGTGTTCGGCCAGCCAGAGCAGGCAAAGCCTTGTGGTGGGGTGGCTACCGGTGCCGAAGGCGAGGCCGGGATCGAGCTCGATGTTTACCGCATCCCGATGTGGCGCTTCATGCCAGGAAGGGACGATCCAAAGCCGCTCGGTGACGCGGATGGGATCGAACTGGGCCTGGGTCAGACGCACCCAGTCCTGTTCAGGCACTGCCTCCACTGTGTGTTCAGCGTCGGTCGAAAGACCCAGGCGGTCTAACAGGGCAGGCACATCGGTGTCGCCCGGCAGCAGCGCCTCCACCCAGTTGCGCCGCCAGGCACGCGGCGTGTCGTGACCGGGTTCGCCGAACTGGGCCTCCTCGGCCGCGGTCCCCGCATCCCGATCCTCTATCGAGACCGCGAGTGCCCCTGCCAGCAGCAGGGCGTCGGTCAGAGCCTCGGCCTGATCCTGGTCAGCAGCGATCTTCAGAGACAGCCACATGGGGGTGAGGTGTGAGGCGTGAGGGAAGCTGTCGGCGAGCCTGCTGTTCGCCTTGCCCCTTGTCACGCCCCCATCAATGTTTACCCATGCCCAGCTTCTTTTCCAGGTAGTGGATGCTCACCCCGCCCTCGATAAAGGCGGTGTCGTTGAGCAGGTCCTGATGCAGGGGGATGTTGGTCTTGATGCCCTCGACGATCATCTCCGACAGGGCGATGCGCATGCGGGCGATGGCCTGTTCACGGGTGGCCCCGTAGGCGATGACCTTGCCGATCATGGAGTCGTAGTGGGGCGGTACGAGGTAGTTCTGGTAGACGTGCGAATCGACCCGGATACCCGGCCCGCCGGGTGCATGATAGAGGCTGATGCGGCCGGGCGAGGGCATGAAGGTGTAGGGGTCCTCGGCATTGATGCGGCATTCGATGGCGTGACCGCGGAATTGCACCTCTTTCTGCTTT
The DNA here is from genome assembly GCA_036834225.1 of Thiobacillaceae bacterium. GTDB lineage: Bacteria > Pseudomonadota > Gammaproteobacteria > Burkholderiales > Thiobacillaceae > JANWZL01. Next base: position 8,102 of record DAITOH010000049.1, read on the forward strand.
ATCGACAGGGTCTCGCCTGCGGCGATGCGGATGGTCTCCTGCACGATGTCCACACCGGTGATCATCTCGGTGACGGGGTGTTCGACCTGCACGCGGGTGTTCATCTCGATGAAATAGAACTCGCCGTCCTCGTACAGGAACTCGAAGGTGCCGGCGCCGCGGTAGCCGATCTTGCGACAGGCCTCGGCGCAGCGCTCGCCGATCTTGTTCCTGAGCTTGGGATCCAGCCCCGGCGCGGGTGCCTCCTCCAGGATCTTCTGGTGCCGGCGTTGCATGGAGCAGTCGCGCTCGCCCAGGTGCACGGCGTTGCCATGCGCGTCGGCCAGCACCTGGATCTCGATGTGACGCGGGTTGCCCAGGAACTTCTCCATGTACACGGTGGGGTTGCCGAAGGCGGCCTGGGCCTCGCCCTGGGTGACCTGGATGGCTTGAATCAGGTTGGCCTCGGTGTGCACCACGCGCATGCCCCGGCCGCCGCCGCCGGCGGCGGCCTTGATGATGACCGGGTAGCCGATGTCGCGCGCCAGACGCAGGCACTCGTCCGGGTCATCCGGCAAGGCCCCCTCGGAGCCGGGCACGACCGGCACGCCGGCGGCCTTCATGGCGGCCCTGGCCGAGACCTTGTCGCCCATCAGGCGGATGGTCTCCGGACGCGGTCCGATGAACACGAAGCCGGACTGCTCCACCCGCTCGGCGAAGTCGGCGTTCTCCGACAGGAACCCGTAGCCGGGATGGATAGCCTCCGCGTCGGTCACCTCCGCTGCTGCGATGATGGCCGGCACATGCAGATAGCTCTTGGCCGAGGGGGCCGGGCCAATGCACACCGATTCGTCCGCCAGCTTGACGTATTTCGTCTCGCGATCGGCCTCCGAGTAGACCGCCACGGTGCGGATACCCATCTCCCTGCAGGCGCGCTGGATGCGAAGCGCAATCTCTCCGCGATTGGCGATGAGGATTTTTTCAAACATCTTAACCC
>DAITOH010000050.1:0-8935 GCA_036834225.1 Thiobacillaceae bacterium
GCTCTTGAGCTTGCGGTAGAAGGCCGTTCGCTCCATGCCGGCGCGCGCAGCCGCCTTGCTCACTGCCCAGCCGCATTCCTGCAGCAGCGCGTTGAGATAGACCCTTTCAAAGGCGTCCCGCGCCTCCTTCAGGGGGATGTCCAGACTGATCCCCATGGCCACGGGCGGGCTACGCTTGGGCAAACCCAGCATGGCATGCACATCTTTAGCCTCGATGAGCGCCCCGTGCGAGGCCACCGCCAGACTGGTCACCACGTTGCGCAATTCGTCCAGATTACCCGGCCAGTCGTGTGCGACGAGGACCTGCAGCGCCTCTTCGCTGAACTCAGCGGGAGGCTGGCCACTCCTCGCCGCCTGCTGGCTGAGGATATGCCGGGCTAAGGCCGGGATGTCCTCCCGATGTTCGCGCAGGGGAGGCACCCGCACTGCGACCCGGGCCAGGGTGTTGTAGAGATCGCGGGAATAGCTGCCCTGGGCCGCCTTTTCCGCCAGATTGACGGAACTGGCGCAAACCACCCGTACCTGGTAGTCCTGGTGCTTGGCCAGGATCATCTCGAGGCCCCGCTGCTGGAATGGCGTCAGTCCGCCCACCTCGGGCACGAACAGCACCCCCCCCTTGGCCTCGGACAGCAACTGCTGGGGGGCGTCCGCTAGTCGTGACAGATCCTTCACCTCCACCATGGGGGTCTTGGGCAAGTGCAGGAGGCGGGCACAAGCCTCGGCACCGGCACCGGGTTCACACGACAACAGGATGGCCCCGCCGCTGCCGGCGGCGTGCTTGAGCTTCTGGACCAGCAGACGCACCGCCTCGCTGCTGCCCAGTTCCGGCAATTCGTCGGGCAAGGCGGGGGGTTTCGGCCTCTGGCGCAGCGCCCGTTCCACCGTCTCCAGCAGACGCTTGTAAGGCACGGGCTTTTCCAGGAAATCGAAGGCACCCAGGCGGGTGGCCTCGACCGCGGTATGGATGGTACCGTGGCCGGACATCATGACCACCGGCATGTTGGCCTGACCGTTGCTCACCCATTCCTTAAGCAGGCTGATGCCGTCCAGATCCGGCATCCAGATGTCCAGCAGCACCAGATCCGGCGCCTTCTCCTGCATGGCCTTGCGGGCGGACTCCCCGTTTTCCGCCAGGCGCACCTCGTAGCCCTCCTCCTCCAGGATCTCCTGGACCAGGGTACGGATGCCCGGTTCGTCGTCTACAACCAGTATCTCACTCATGCTTCTGCTCTAGGACGGGCAGGGTCACGCAGACCTGCGCACCGCCCCCCTCGATGTTACGCACCTCGATCACGCCGTGATGTTCCTCCACGATCTTGCGCACGATAGCCAGTCCCAGACCGGTTCCCTTGGCCTTGGTGGTCGCGTAGGGCTCGAACAGGCGGTTGAAGAGCTGTTCCGGAAAGCCCGGACCGTTGTCGGCGACGCACAACTCGACGCCCTCCTCGACCCGTCGGGTGGTCACTTCCACGTGTGGCTCGGCCACATCCTGCAGGGCCTCATCGGCGTTCTTGAGCAGGTTGTGCAGCAGCTGGCGCATGAGGGCAGGGTCTCCCGCCACCGGTGGCAGGCCCGGCGACAGGTTTAGGCTGGGAGGTCGATGACCCTCGTAGAGCACAGCCACTTCCTTGATCAAGGCATTCAGGTCCAGGCGTTCGATGCGCGGAGCCGGTAGTTTCGCATATTGGGAGAAGGCGTCCACCAATCCCTTCAGGGCTGCAACCTGGTTGATGATGGTCTCGGTCGAGCGCACCAGGGTCTGGCGCGAGGCATCGTCTAAGCGGTCGGCCAGCTTCACCTGCAAGCGCTCGGCGGAGAGCTGGATGGGGGTCAGCGGGTTCTTGAACTCATGCGCGAGCCGCCGCGCCACCTCGCCCCAAGCAGCGTCACGCTGGGCCTGCACCAGCTGGGTCACGTCGTCGATGACCAGGGCATAGTCCGGCGCATCATGGGGGGTTAAGGGCGCCCCGCGCATGACCAGGGCACGTTTTGCGTCACCGCGTTGGTATTCCCATTGCCCCTGCCAGCTGGTCTTGGGCATGCGCTGAAAGTGGTCGCGGATGGCGAGGGCCAGATGATGCAGAGGGTCTTCCGCATCGCCCCATTGTTCCAGGGGGCGGCCTTCCAGCTCGGTGCGCTCCCGGCCGAGGATGGCCGCCGCGGCCGGGTTGACGATGCGCACCACGAGATGGTGGTCCAGGGTGACCACACCAGCGGTCAGGCGCGAGAGCACCCCCTCCAGATAGGCCTTGGCCTCCAGCAGGCGGTCCTGATGGGCCTGCGCCGCATTGCGGGCCTCGGCGAGCTGCTGGGTCATGCGGTTGAAGGACTGGGTGAGCATACCCAGCTCGTCCCGGCTGGTGACCGCGTGCACCTGGCTGTAGTCGCCGCGGGCGACCGCACGCGTGCCCCGGGCCAGGGCCCGCAGGGGTGCGGCCAGCCGCGTGGAGAGCATGAAGGCCAGCGAGATGGCGGTGAACAGGGCGATGGCCAAGGTCAGTGTGAGCGACAGGCCGTAGAGCCGTTTCAGACCCACCCTCGAGACCGCCAGCTCCTGATACTGGCTGCGCGCCGTCTCGACCTGCATGGCCGCCTGGGCCAGATTACCCGGCACCGGCTGGATCACCTGCAGGATGCGCAAGGGGTCTTCCAACGAGATCACGTTCACTGGTGCTGCTACCCTCACCACTAGGTTCGAGCTCTCCGGGATCGCCTCCACCCGAGACCAGGGCTGCTGCAGACGCACCTGCCAGAGTGCCCCCTGGTCCAGCACCGGCGGTGCGAAACCGTCCTTTTCCGCCGAGGCGAAGCCCAGCAGACGGCCATCGGCACCGAACAGGGCGGCCTCCTGGACACCGGCGGCCTCGCGCAGATCGTTAAGACGATCCAACTGCACGGCCACGGACTGGTCGGACAACTGCTGGGCCAGGGTCTCCGCCTTCTTGATCAGGTCGCGCTCGAGGTACTCCAGGGCCGAGCGGCCCAGCGACAGCCCCCCCTCCAGGGCCCGTTCCACACGCACGTCGAACCAGGACTCGATGGACTTGATCAGGAACAGGACCGAGACCGCGTAGACCACCAGGCCGGGACCGAGGGCCATTAACACGAACATCCGGGTCAAGCGCGCGGTCAGCTTGGCGCCGAACATGCCGGCGCGGATGCGTCGGCGCAGCAGCAGGATCTGATAGCCGATCAGCAGCACCAGCGCAACCACCGCGCCCGCGTTGAGGAACAGCAACAAGGGGAAGTTCTCGGCGAACAGGGCCGTGTCGGCCGCAGCCAGCGACAGCAGCGCGATGAGCGCCCCGCCCACGATAAAACCGCTAAGCAGCAGGTATATCATCTGCGCCGAATCCTATCCGGAAACGGGCCGCCCCAAGTGTTTCTTGCACCCCCTCGGGAGGCGGCCCGGGCGCAGCCCGACCCGCCCGGGCGCTCATGGCCGGAAGTTCCATTCCCGCCAACCGCTGTCCAGCTGCCAGCGCTGCGAGGCCACGGCGTTAACTTGCAGGGGCTTGGGCAGCTGGGAGGTGTCCAGATACATACGCACGGACAGCACGTAACTGTGCTTGCGACTAACCTGGGACTGATGCAGGACGGCCCAGCCGCTCAAATCACCGATGTAGTCGAGCAGATCGGCTAGGCTGTCATGCGTGGTGGTATGTCCGCTCGCCGTCGCGTAATACTGCCGCAGCATGGCGTTGTACGACAGGCGGATTACCCGCGTGACCTCGGCGATGTCCTCGGACAGCCAATAGGATCGCGGACGACGCGCCTGGAAGATCTGTACGAAGGTGAGCTGCACGCCGCGGTGCAGGGCGTCCACCAGCGTGGAGGAGAGCTGGATGTCATATCTGCCCGAGAGCTGCCAAATCTCGCCGTGGAGTTCGAGTTCGGCCTTCGACAGGACGATGCCCTCCGCCGCCGCCCGCCCGTGCAGACAGGTCGCCACGGCACAAAGCGCCGTGGCGCCGAGGAACCTACGTCTTGACCAGGCGGGCATAGAAGAATCCGTCGTGATGGCTGTCCGGCAGCAGTTGTCCTTGCCTGCCGCCGGCTAAGTCCAGCGGTTCTTCCTTAGCCTCGGGGTGATGTTCCAGGAAGGTGCGCACGACTTCCCGATTTTCCGTCCCGAACAGGCTGCAGGTGGTGTAGAGCAATTTACCACCAGGCCGCAGCAGGGGCCAAAGGGACTCCAGCAATTGCCCCTGGCGCTTCGCTAGCAGTGTTGCATCGTCGGCACGCTTGAGCCATTTGCCATCGGGATGGCGGCGCACCACACCGGAAGCCGTGCAGGGCGCATCGAGCAGGATGCGGTCGTATGGACTGCCATCCCACCAGACGTTCGGGCTTCCGGCATCGGCCGCCCGCACTGTGGCCGTCAACCCCAACCGGGCGAGATTGTCCTGTACGCGTTCAAGCCGCGCCGCATCGCGGTCGAGGGCAACGAGCTCCAGATCGTGCCGCTCGAGCAGATGCGCCGTCTTGCCGCCGGGCGCCGCGCAGGCATCGAGCACGCGCATGCCGTCTTGGCAGTCCAGCAGCGGGGCGGCGTACTGGGCGCCGAGATCCTGCACCGACACCAGCCCCTCGGCGAAGCCGGGCAGTTCCGAAACCGGAACGGGCTTTTCAAGCGTAAGCGCACACTCACCGGTTTGTTTGGCTTCTAGACCCCGTTCTGACAGGCGATCGAGATAAGCCTGCACGTCAGTGCGGCGGCGGTTGATGCGCAGGGTCATGGGCGGATGCCGGTTGGCCGCATCCAGGATGGCCTGCCAGTCCTCCGGGTATTCCTCCTTAAGCCGCGCAATCCACCACGCCGGATGGTTCCAGCGCGCCACCGGATCGGCCAGGGCTGCCTGTAGCAGGGCCTTACGCCGACGCAGGAAATTGCGCAACACGGCATTGACCAGGCCGCTAGCCCGCCGCGGCGCCGCAGCCACCGCCTCATTCACTGCCGCATAGGCCGGTGTGCGACCCTCGAGCAATTCATAGAGCCCCACAAGCAGTAGATATCGGATGGCCGGGTCAGTGAGGGGGCGCTCTAGCAGCAGTGCGAGCAGTTTGTCCAGCAGACCCAGCCGGCGTAGGACCCCATAGCTTAAGTCCATGACCGCCGGTCGAATCCGTCCATCTGGCGGCAGGCCGTCAAACGCCCGGTCTAGGCTACGCCTGCGCTCGAGGACGGTCGCTACCACCCGGGCAGCCAGCGGCCGGGCGGAAGCGGGCTTAGCCCCTGCGCGCCGGGCAGCGGCCAGTTCAGACCCCCTGCCGGGCGAGCAGGAGCAGACGACGCACGCGCTCCTCGGTAGCCGGATGGGTGCGGAACAGCCCGGCCAGGTCGCCGCCGGCGAGCGGGTTGATGATCATCATCTGGGCCGTCTCGGGGTGCATCTCGGCTGTTGCGAGCGGCGTGCCGCGGGCATAGGCCTCGATCTTGGCGAGCGCCGAGGCCAGGGCTTCGGGGTCGCCCGAGATCTCCGCGCCGCCCCGGTCGGCGCCGAACTCCCGCGCCCGCGAGATGGCCATCTGGATCAGCATAGCGGCTAGCGGCGCCAGGATCATCAGGATCAGGTGCACCACCGGGTGTACGCCGCGCTCCTGGTTCTGCCCGCCGCCGAAGAGCATGCCGATCTGGGCCAGCGCCGAGATGGCGCCGGCCACCGTCGCCGACAGGGTGGAGATGAGCGTGTCGCGGTTTTTGATGTGCGCCAGCTCGTGCGCCATCACCCCGCGCAGCTCGCGGGCGTTGAGCAGCCGCACGATGCCGGTGGTGGCCGCTACCGCCGCGTGTTCCGGGTTGCGGCCGGTGGCGAAGGCGTTGGGCTGGGCCTCGTCGATGAGGTATACGCGCGGCATGGGCAGCCCGGCGCGGCGCGCGAGTTCCTGCACCATGGCATAGAACTCGCCGCCGCTTGCGGCGTCCACCTCGCGCGCGTTGTACATCCTGAGCACCATCTTGTCCGAGTTCCAATAGGCGAACAGGTTCATGGCGCCGCCGAGGACGAGGGCGATCAGCATGCCCTGGGCGCCGCCGATGGCCATTCCCACGGCGCCGAACAGGGCGACGATGGCGGCCATGAGCAGGGTGGTCTTAAGCCAGTTGTTGAGCATGGGTGTCAGTGCGCAGTCGAATTTCAGATGTCGCTAATATAAGTGCGGCTAAGCCGAAGTCAATCGCTAAAGCGGCTGCCGGGCCGCAGGGGCTGACCGCTGAGAAAAGCGGCTGCGGCAAGACGCCGCCCGCCCGCCCGCTGCAACTCCGTGACACAGAGCGCCTCCTCGCCGCAGGCCACGACGATGCCATCAGCCGACACCGACAGCACCTCGCCGGGCCGCCCCTGTCCAGTGACGCGCTGCGCACGCCAGATCTTGACCACCTCGCCTGCGAGCTGCGTCCAGGCCCCCGGCAGGGGATTGAACGCGCGCACCTGCCGGTGGATCTCGACTGCCGGCCGCGTCCAGGCGATACGGGCCTCCTCTTTGCGAATCTTGTCGGCATAGACCGCAAGGCGGTCGTCCTGGGCAACGGGTTGCACCTGCCCAGCCGCCAGCCGAGGCAGCAAGGCGACGATCTCACGCGCCCCCAGGGCCGCCAGCCTGTCGTGCAGGCTGCCGGCGGTGTCCTCGGGCTCGATGGGCAGCGCCGCCTTGGCCAGGATGGGCCCGGTGTCCAGACCGGCCTCCATCTGCATGAGGCTGATGCCACTCTCCCGGTCCCCGGCCAGGATCGCCCGCTGGATGGGGGCGGCGCCCCGCCAGCGCGGCAGCAAGGAGGCATGGATGTTCACACAGCCAAGCCGCGGCAGATCCAACACCGCCTGCGGCAGGATCAGGCCATAGGCGGCCACCACCATAAGCTCGCACCCGGCATCGGCGATGAGCTGGCGCGCGGCCTCGGACTTGAGGCTCTCCGGCTGGTAGACCGGCAAGCCCAAGCGCAAGGCCAGCGTCTTGACCGGACTGGGCCTAAGCTTCATGCCCCGTCCTGCAGGCCGGTCGGGCTGGGTTAGCACCAGGGCGATATCGTGACCGGCCGCATGTAGTGCCTCGAGGGCCGCGGCTGCGAATTCGGGGGTGCCGGCGAAGATGAGCCTCATGGGGAGCGGGGAGTAGCGCAGGCTCAACGCCGCGGTGCCGCGGCGCGTTCAGCATGCGCGCGTCACATGGTCTCGCGCTGCAGCTTCCTGAGCTTCTGCTTGATGCGGTCCTGTTTCAGGCGAGAGAGGTATTCCACGAAGACCTTGCCCTTAAGGTGGTCGATCTCGTGCTGGATGCACACCCCCAACAGGCCTTCCGCCTCCAGTTCGAAGGGCTCGCCCTGTAGGTTGAGCGCCCGCACCCTGATGCGCTGCGCGCGTGTGACCTTGTCATAGATACCGGGCACGGACAGACAGCCCTCCTCGCTTACGGCCTCACCCTCGGCCTCGACGATCTCCGGGTTGATGAAGACCTTAAGGTCGTCTCGCTTCTCGCTCACGTCCACCACGATCATCTGGATGTGCCGATCCACCTGCGTGGCGGCAAGCCCGATGCCAGGTGCGGCGTACATGGTCTCGGCCATGTCCGCGGCCAGTTGACGGATGGCGTCGTCCACCGCTTCCACGGGCCTGGCTACGGTGTGCAGACGCTTGTCCGGATAATGCAGAATCTTGAGCAGGGCCATTACGAGGTGCAAAAACTCAGAAATTAAACTAAGTTAGTCGCCGAGCCCGATTATAAGTAGACCGATTCCAGCAGGTGAGGCCATGCGCGTTCCCGCTTTGTTCGTGACCCCCTTGTTCGTGGCCCTGTTGTTCGCCGTGACCGCCCGTGCGAACAACGTCACCCTGAAGGAGTCCGCCCCTGACAGCTACACGGTGGTCAAAGGGGACACCCTCTGGGGGATTTCCGCCCGCTTTCTCAGCGATCCCTGGAAATGGCCCGAGGTCTGGCAACTGAACAAGGAAGAGATTCGCAACCCGCATCTGATCTATCCGGGCGACCGCATCCGCCTAATCCGCGGCGCGCAGCCCCGCCTGGTCCTGGAGCGGGGCATCCCCACCGTCAAGCTCTCCCCGCAGGTGCGGGCCGAGCCCCTGGCCACGACCGAGCCCGGCATCCCCAGCATCCCGCACCAGGCCATAGCCCCCTTTCTCAACCGGGGCGGGGTGATCGGTGCGGAGGAGTTGGCTGCGGCCCCCCGCATCCTGGGCTCCAGCGACGAGCGGGTGATCTTCGGCGCCCACGACACGGTCTACGCCGACGCCGGCGACGCACGCGACTGGCAGATCGTGCGCCAGGGCGCGGCGCTGAAAGATCCCATCACCGGCGAGATGCTCGGATATGAATTGATCCATGTGGGCGAGGCCCGCACCCTGCAGCCGGGCAGCCCCCAACTGCTGCGCATCGTGCACGCGCAGCAGGAGATCCTGGAGGGCGACCGTCTCCTGCCCCTGCCCCCCGGCGACGACATCCGGTTCGCGCCCCGTGCCCCGGACAAGACGGTCGAGGCGCGGGTCATGGCCACTCTCGGCGGCGTCGAAGGCGCCGGCCCCTACACCACTGTGCTGCTCAACCAGGGGCGCCGGGACGGCCTCGAAGTCGGACATGTCCTGGGGCTTTTCAAGGCCGGGCGTTCCGTCGCCGATCCCCGCTGCCTGCGGGCCGGCAAACTGGCCTTCCTCGCCGGCGGACTGCAGGCCCGCTCCGACTGCGTGCCCGACAAGACGGACAATCGCACCCTGCCCGAACGGCGCATCGGGCTTGCGTTCGTCTACCGGGTGTTCGACCGCGTGGCCTATGCGTTGGTCATGAATAGCGAGGAGCCGGTCTACATCAGGGATGTGGCCAAGAACCCCTGACTGGGCGTGCTGACCGTTCATGGCCGAATGGCCGCCCCTGTCCATGAAAGACGCTGGCTTGGCCATGATCCTTGATCCCTCGGTTGACCGCT
>DAITOH010000051.1:0-8888 GCA_036834225.1 Thiobacillaceae bacterium
AGCGAGGCTGGGGGTCGTTTCATCCTATTCCTGGAGCGAGGACGGCTGCACTAGTCTTCGCCTCCGCCCCATGCCCGCAGGCGGCTGCGCAGACGGGTGATGGCCTGGCTATGGAGCTGGCAGACCCTGGATTCGGACACACCCAGCACCGCGCCGATCTCCTTGAAGTTCATCTCCTGCTCGTAATACATGCCCATGAGTTGCTTCTCGCGCTCCGGCAGTACCGACACGGCCTGGGCCAGGGCCCGCTTGAAGTGGCGGCCGGCCAGGATGTCGAAGGGGCCGAGGGAGACATCGTCGGCAAAACGTTCCAGGAAATCGTCGCCGCCATCCTCGTGCAGGTCTTCGTAATAGAGCAGCTGAGCCCCGCGGGCGTCGTTGAGCAGATCGAAATAGGCGTTGATGTCCAGCTGCATCTCGGCGGCGATTTCCTGCTCGGAGGGCGGCCGACCCAATCGCTGTTCCAGGGTATGTATGGCCTGTTCGATCTGCCGGGCTGCCTTGCGCACGTTGCGCGAGGCCCAGTCCGCCTCGCGCAGCTCGTCCAGCATCGCCCCGCGGATGCGCTGGGTGGCATAGGTCTCGAAATGCGCACCATGTCCGTCGTCGAAGCGCTCTATCGCATCCAGCAGGCCCATCAGACCGGCCTGGATGAGGTCATCCACCTCCACGCTGGCCGGTAGGCGCGTCATCAGGTGGTGAGCGATGCGTTTGATCAGCGGCAGGTATTCGCGTACCAGGCCGTCGGCGCTATCAGCTGAGCTGGACATTCTGTGCCTTCTCCGGAACCGCTTCTGCGGTCAAACGACTGAACATCCACATTTTCAGCCAGAATTCGTCCGGCTGGTACATGCCGGCGCCCGTGAGCACCGTTGCCAACGCCTCGGCCAGCCTGCGGAAGGCCTGAACGCCCGGTTTGTCCGCCGGGATCTCCTGTACCGTAAGCATGCGTCGGCCGGCCTCCGTCAGCGTCGCGTCGCGAGGCACACTGCCCAGCCACTGGGGGCGGATGTCGAGAAACCGCCGGGCGGTGGACTCCAGGGCGGCAAAGGTTTCCCGCGCCGCCATCTCGTCCCTGGCCTGCATCACCAAGACATACCAGCGTTCGATCGGATACAAGCGTTGCAGCTCTTTCATCAGGGCGTAGGCCTGGGTCAGGGCAGACCTGCCCTGGGGCAGGACCAGCAGTCGGTCACGCGCGCACATGGCCAGGCTGCCTGCCTCCGCGCCGGGTTGCGCGTGCAACAGCAGACATTGGGGTTGCTCGGGCAGGCCCTTCAAGGCATCCACGGTCAGCTGCCACCGCCCCTCCGGCATGCCGCCGAGCCAGGCCATGCCGCCGTTGATCGCCAGACAGCTCAGCCCTGGCGCCACACCGCTCACGGCGGCATCCGGAGTGCCACCCTGGCGCAGGACCTGATCCAGGGTGCGCCGCAGCGGCAATCCGAAGCATGTGGCTACGTTGTGCGGGGCGGCGGCCTCATCCACCACCCAGATCGGCAGGCCGCGGCCGCTCAGTGCATAGGCGAGGTGGGCAGAGGCCAGCGCGGACAGGGCCGGGTCGGTTCCGCATATCCCCAGGGGCAGGAAACGAGGGCGCTGCCCCATCATCCTGCGCAAGCCGGCGGCCTGATCCTGCATGGTCGGTCAGCGCAGGGCACCGACCATGCAGGGGTCGGTGACATCCTCGGGCAGGCCGGTCCGGTCCATGGCGGCCATCAGGACCGGATAGTCGCCCTCCATGGGGGTGTAGGGCGACTCGGCCTGGGCGATGCGGAAGGCGCGATCGGCCAGATAGAGGGCATTGGCCGGGTGCAGGTCCTCGGGCACGCGCTGGCCGTTGGTCACATAGTGCACCTGCAGCTGATGGCGGATCACCACATCCAGGCAAGGGCCGAAGGAGAGGGTCTCGTCGATCTTGGTCAGGATGCAGCCAATCAGGCCGGCTCCGCTGTAAGCGCGCACCACCTCCTCCAGGGTCATGCCCTGGGCGGGCGCACACAGCAGCAGGAGGCGCTTGACGCCCCTCGATTCGCCGCACAGCAGTGCCACCTGCTCGGCCACGCGTTTGTCCCGCTGCGACATGCCGACGGTGTCGATCAGCACCAGATGCTTGCGCGCCAGGTCGGACAGGGTCAGCTCCAGGTCGTTGTCGTCCTGCACGGCGAACACCGGCGTGCCCAGGATGCGCCCGTAGATGCGCAACTGGTCCTGGGCGCCGATACGATAGGTGTCGGTGGTGACCAGGGCGACCTTGGCCGCGCCATACTTGAGCACGGCGCGGGCCGCCAGCTTGGCCACCGTGGTGGTCTTGCCCACGCCGGTGGGGCCCACCAGGGCATAGACGCCACCCCGGTTGAGGATGTCCTCGCCTTCCGGCGGGGTGCTCACGTTGCGGGCGATGACCGATTTGAGCCATTTCAGGGCCCGCTCCACATCCGTGTCGCGGGGCTGATTGGCCAGCAGCTGCCGCGAAAGGGCCGTGCTGAAGCCGGCAGCCAGCAGGCGCTTCATGACCTCGGCGCGCACCGGTTCCCGGCCGGCGATCTCGCCCCAGGCGAAGCCGGCCAGCTGGCCTTCCACCAGATTGCGCAGTGCGCGGATTTCGCGCGCCAGCTCCTTCATGGCCGGCGTTGGTTCGGCGGGCTGCGCCGGCGGGGCAGCGGGGGGCTGAGCGGTATGTTGGCGCTCGGCTTCCGCCGCCGGCGGCGGGGCGCTCCTCTCCCGCGGTCCGGTCCGTGCCGAGCGGATGACGCTGGCCTCACGCTGGGCGAGGTATTCCGTCAGCGGCGTGATGGCCGGTCTTTCCGGTGCCGGCTGCGGGGCAGGCGTGCTCTGGCGATGCGACACCACGACCGGCTCGGCCTGGCCGGACAGGGCGGCCATGTCCAGGTCGGCCACGGCGATGATCTCGACCCCGCCGTCGACCTGACGGTTGGACAGGATGATGGCATTGGCCCCCAGGGCATCACGCACCATGCGCAGGGCCTCGCGGGTCGTGGGGGCGAGGAATTTCTTGACCATGGTCTTAAGCGCCGATCATGGCGGTGACGCGCACACTGCGTCCGTCGGGCACTTCGGCATGGGAGATGACCCTAAGCTCCGGCACGACCCGGCGTAGGAAGCGGGAGAGTACGGAACGGATGGGTTGGCCGACGAGCAGCACGCTGGGCAGGCCGCTCTTGGACATGGTTTCCACGGCACTCTGGGTGTCGCGGACGAGCCGCTCGGCCAGCCCGGGTTCGAGACCCATGCCATCGGGGCCCCGCCCGGCCAGGGCCTGTGTGAGGATCTGCTCCAGGCTCGGCTCCAGGGCCATGACCTGCAATTCGTGCGCTCCTCCGAAGATTTCGGCGATGATAGCACGGCCCAGCGCGACCCTGACCGCGGTGGTAAGTTCATCCGGCTCCTGGGTGCGGGCGGCGTGCTCGGCCAGGGTCTCCAGGATGGTGCGCATGTCGCGCACATGTACCCGTTCCTCGAGCAGGCTCTGCAGCACCTTTTGCACGGTGGACACGGGCAGCAGCTTGGGCACGAGATCTTCCACCAGTTTCGGATGCTGCTTCGCCACGTGGTCTAGCAGCTGTTGGGTTTCCTCGCGACCCAGCAGTTCCGGCGCATGGTCGTTGATCACCTTGGACAGGTGGGTGGCTACCACGGTCCCAGCGTCCACCACCGTGTAGCCGTAGGTCTGCGCCTGCTCGCGCAGATTGGCGTCTATCCACACCGCGGGTAGCCCGTAGGCGGGCTCCACGGCGCTTTGGCCCTGTACCGTGCCCAACACCCGGCCGGGGTTGATGGCCAGGTATTTGCCCACCAGCACTTCTCCCTCGCCGGCGGCCACGCCCTTCAGGGTGATGCGATACGCACCCGGCTTGAGCTGCAGGTTGTCGCGGATGTGTACCGGCGGCACCAGGAAGCCCAGGTCCTGGGCGATCTTCCTGCGGATGCCGCGTATACGCCGCAGCAATTCGCCGTCCTGGGCCCGGTCCACCAGCGGCACCAGGCGATAGCCCACCTCCAGCCCCAGGCGGTCGACTGCCGTCACGTCCTGCCAGCTGACCTCCATGGGCTCCTCCGCTGGCGGCGGGGCTTGCGTCTCGGCTGGCGCGGCGGCAGCCTGGCGCTGCATGAGCCAGAACCCTAAGCCGGTGAGCAAGGCTGCCATGAGCAGGAAGGCCACATGGGGCATGCCGGGGATGATGCCCAGCAGGGCGAGGATGCCGGCGGTTAGGAAGACGGCCCGGGGTTGCGCGAAGACCTGACCCAGCAGCTGCTGGTTGAGATCCTGTTCGCTCGACACCCGCGTGACCACTATGCCCGCCGCGGTGGAGATGATGAGCGCCGGGATCTGGGCCACCAGGCCGTCGCCGATGGTCAACAGCGTATAGGTGCTGGCCGCGTCGGCAAAGGCCATGTCGTGCTGGACCACGCCGATGATCAGCCCGCCGATGATGTTGAGCAGCATGATGATGATGCCGGCCACCGCGTCGCCGCGCACGAACTTCGAGGCACCGTCCATGGAGCCGTAGAAATCCGCTTCCTGGGCGATCTCGGCGCGGCGGCGTCGGGCCTCGTCCTCGCCGATCAGCCCCGCGTTGAGGTCGGCGTCGATGGCCATCTGCTTGCCGGGCATGGCATCCAGGGTGAAGCGGGCGGACACCTCGGCGATACGCCCGGCACCCTTGGTGATGACCACGAAGTTGATCACCACCAGGATGATGAAGACGATGAGCCCGACCGCGTAGTTGCTCCCGACCAGGAAATGGCCGAAGGCCTCGATCACCTTGCCGGCGGCGTCCGGCCCGGTGTGGCCCTCCATGAGCACGATGCGGGTGGAGGCGACGTTGAGCGACAGGCGCAGCAGCGTGGTCACCAACAGCACGGTGGGAAAGACCGAGAATTCGAGCGGCTTGAGCGTATACAGGCCGATGAGCAGGACGATCATCGCCAGGGCGATGTTGAAGGTGAACAGGATGTCGAGCAGGAAGGGGGGCAGCGGCAGGATCATCATCGCCAGGACGACGATGATCAGCGCCGGCGCCGCCAGCTTCTGCCAGGTCGTGCCGCTCCAGGCGAGGGCCTGGGCCATCAGGCGTTACCCCCGCTGACGGCCGTCCCGCCGTGGGCGGGGTCCAGTTCCGCCGGCACCTGCCAATCTTCCGGCATTTCGGGGCGGGGGCCCGGCTGTTGCAGACGATAGACATAGGCCAGGACCTGGGCCACCGCGGTGAACAGGGACGCCGGGATGGTGTCACCCACCTCGGCGTGGCGATAGAGCGCACGTGCCAGCGGCGGGGCCTCGACGATGGGCACCCGGTGTTCGCGGGCGATCTCCTTGATGCGCTCGGCCACGAGCCCTGAACCCTTGGCCACCACGACAGGGGCGCTCATGCGCCGCTCCTTGTATTCTAGGGCCACGGCGTAATGCAGCGGGTTGGTCACCACCACGTCCGCCTTGGGGACCGCCGCCATCATCCGCCGGCGCGCTTGTTCCCGCATTACCGCCCGGATGCGGGCCTTGATCTGGGGGTCGCCCTCCGTCTCCTTCTGCTCCTGACGCACCTCCTCCTTGGTCATGCGCATCTGGCGCTGGAAATTCCAGAGCTGGAAGGGTACGTCCAGCGCCACCACCAGGGCGAAGGCGGCGGTGGCGGCGAGGAAGGTGTAGAGGGTGATCTGGTAGAAGTGGGCGACGGCCGTTTCCAGGGGCTCTGCCGCCAGCGTGAACAGTCCGTCACGCTGCAGCCAGATGGTGAAACCGGCCACGCCCGCGATGAGGCCTGCCTTGAGCAGGGCCTTGAACAACTCGACCAGCGACTGCCAGGAGAACATGCGGGCTAACCCCTTAATCGGGTTGATCTTCGCCAGGTTTGCCGACAGGGCCTGGACCGAGAACACCCAGCCCGAAATCACCACGTTGGAGACCACGGCCGCCAGCACCACCGCCGCGGCCACCGGCAGCAGCACCCACATCGCCTCTAAGCCCGCCAGTGCAAGAACCTTGAGCATGCGGGCGGGGTCGGAGGCCTCGGTGCGTCCGAAGGTCATGCCGTTCATCATGACCCGCTGCATGCCGTCGTACATGAACAGGCCGAGAAAGGCCAGGGTGGCGGCAGTAGCCAGCAGGACGGCGAAGGTGGACAGCTCCCGTGAACGGGGCACCTGACCCTCGGCGCGCGCCTTTTCCAGCTTCCGCGCCGATGCCGGTTCTGTGCGTTCGAGATCGCTGTCTTCCGCCATCCTCGTATCCGGTCGGAACCGAGATCAAGGTCAGTTATGAATGCCCGGAAGTGTAGCATGGCCAACAGCCTTGGCCGTGCGGTGCGGCGCACGGCGACCATGCCCCATACCAGATCCTGACCGTGCGACGGCAACCCTGCCGCAAAGGTCATTCGGGCTACGCCAAGCGGCCCGAAGATCCTGGGGGCGGGATGGAATCTCGACTAGTCTTGTCGCAGCACGGTCATCGGCGGTGCGTGCAGTGCCGCCCGCGCCCCCAGCCAGGCATTGACCACCACGCACAGCAGCCCCAGGGCGGGACCCGCGGCCCAGATCCAAGGGTCGGGGCTGTAGCGTTCGAACTGGAATACCCGGTCGGCCAGCATGGCGCCGATGGACACTGCCCCGACGGCAGCAAGCCCGCCGGCCAGCAGCCCGATGGCCAGGTATTCCGTGCGCTGCGCCGCCGCCACCTGGGCCCGGCTCGCGCCGAGGGTCCGCATCAGCGCTGCCTCCCGGATGCGTTCACCCTGGCTGGTCATAAGCGCGGTGTAGAGGACGAGGACACCCGCGCCGAGGGCGAACAGGAAGACCAGCTGCACGGCGGCGATCATTCGCTGCATGAGGGTGAGGGCCTGTTGCAGGATGGCCGAGGTATCGATGACAGTGAGGTTGGGAAAGGCTCGGACCAAGTCGGTCATGGCCGCAGCCCGGCCTTCGTCGAGGTGGAAGCTGGTGATGTAGCTGGTCGGCATACCGTCGAGCAGGGCGGGCGTGGTGATGACGAAGAAGTTCACCTGCATGGAGCTCCAGTCGACCTGGCGCATGTTGGTGACGGGGGCGCTGAAGGTCTCGCCCGCGACCGACCAGGTCAGGCGATCGCCCAGCTTGACGTTCAGAGTCTTGGCAATACCCGCCTCAATGGACAGGGCACCCCGGTCCAAATCGTCGGGGGCAAACCACCGGCCGCTGATGATCGCATTGTGGCGTGGCGGCATGGTCATGTAGGAGAGGTTGAACTCGCGTTCTACCAAGGCGCGGGTACGTTCCTCGGCATAGTCCTCGGCCCGAACCGGCCGGCCGTTGATGGCTATCAGGCGGCCGCGCACCATGGGGTAGAGCTCGGGGGGCGGCAGCCCCAGGCTGCGGAAGAAGGCGAGCACGTCCTGGCGCTGTTCGGGCTGGATGTTCAGGACGAAGCGGTTGGGGGCATCCGGCGGCGTTCTGGCCTGCCAGGCCTCGAGCAGGTCACCGCGGGTGAAGGCGAGCAGCAGGATGGCGGTAAGCCCCAAGGCAAGGGAGACGATTTGCACCGTGTTGGCGCGGCTGCGGCGGCGCAGATTGGCCAGGCCATAGCGCCAGGCGAAACCGGCATGCCGGCCAAACCGCGACGCCAGATGCAGTACGCCCAGACCGGCTAAGGCGAAAAGGAAAAAGGCGATGCCGAAGCCCCCCAGGGCATAGGCAGCCAACCTGCCATCCCCGGTCTGCCAGACCAGCAGGGCGGCTAAGGCCGTGAGGCCGGCGGTATAAGCCAGCAGGGGGCGAGCGCGTGGCGTGCCCGCCTCGCGGCGCAGAACCCGCAAGGCCGGCACGGCCTTAAGTTGCAGCAGGGGAGGAAGGGCAAAGCCCAGCAGCAGGACGTAACCGGTGACGAATCCCTGCAGGGCAGGCAGCGGGGAAGGCGCGGGCAGGTCGGTCCCTAGCAGGTCACCCAGCATAAGGCCGATGACGGCCTGGGTACCGTAGCCGAGGATGCAGCCGAGCCCCCCCGCCAAGGCGCCTAACAGCAGGAACTGGCCCCCGAACAGGCTGGCAAGTCTCGCCTGGCCGGCACCCAAGCAGCGCATGACGGCATAGCCGTCATAGTGGCGCTCGACATAGCGCCGGGTCGCCAGATGCACGCAGACCGCTGCCAGGATCACGGCCAGCAGGGCAGCCAGACCGAGGAAGGTCTGCGCTCGCTCCAGTCCCTCGCGCACCTCCGGCCGCGCATCCTCCAGCCCCTGCACCTGTTGCCCGCGGCCAAGCCGCGGGGTAAGCCAGGCCCGGTAAGCCTGCACAGCACTTGCATCGCCGGCGATGTGAAGCTGATAGCGGATGCGGCTGCCGGGTTGCACCAGGCCGGTGGCGGGCACGTCGTCCAGGTGCATCATGACGCGGGGGGCCAGGTTCATGAAAGACATGCCCCGATCCGGTTCATGGGTGAGGATGGCGGCCACGACCAGCTTGGCATCCCCCAGGTCGAGACGGTCACCGACACTGCTGCCGGTGAGGCTGACAAAGCGCGGGTCCACCCATACGCTACCGCGCGGCGGGCCCTGGTCCGTCTGCGCATCCGCGGCGTCCGTGACGCTGGCGATGCGCAGTCGGCCGCGTAGGGGGTAACCGGCCCCCACCGCCTTGACAGCCGACAACTGGGCGCCCGAGGGGCCGCTGGCCATGCTGATGAAGGTCATGACCTGTGCTGTGCGTAGCCCGCGGGCTTTAGCCTCGTCGCGATAACGTGCGGGCAGCGGATGATCGGCGCTAATCAGCAGGTCAGCGCCTAGCAGCTGATGGGCGTTGAGGGTGAGGGCCTGGCGCACCCGGTCGGCGAAGAAGCCCACGCTGGTGATGCTGGCCACCGCCACCAGCAGGGCCAGGGTGAGGGCGGTGAGCTCGCC
>DAITOH010000052.1:0-2120 GCA_036834225.1 Thiobacillaceae bacterium
CTGCTGGTGGGGCATCCTGTGGGTAGCAGACGCCCAGCTGCTGACCGCGGGTGCGCTCAGCGCCCTGATCCTCGCCCTGTGGTGGGGGGCCGGGACGCCGGCACCCCTGGGTGTTCTATCCCTGCCTTGCCCTGGCGGTGACCGCTTCGGTGCAGCTGGTCAGCATCTACCTGGTCTTCGCTAGCCTAATCCCGCCCGCACTGGCGGTGCGCGGCCAGAGTGGATAGTGCGCCCTGCTGCCGGCCTATCTCCTGGGGGCGCTGGCCTATCTGATCGAACTCCTCGCCTTAGCGCGCCTTGATCTGCCAGCCGCCCCCCCTGATCGTCCTTGCCCTGGCCATAACGGCGCTGTTTGGGGCGTGGCTAGACGCCGTGCAAAGGTGTAAGCCAGATCACTTGCTAGGCACGAAGGCTTGGGTCTAGTATCAAAAATCTTTAGCACAAGGCATCCTGTGTCCCTGTTCGATCTGTTCCGCAAAGACAAAGCCGAAGACCCGAAGGCCTTCCTGAAGGAAGGCATGCCCAGCGCCAAGGAGGGTCCCGGCACCCGCAAGGGCCATGCATCGATGGAGGATGTCAAGGCCGGCATCGAGGTCGAGGAGGCGGGGGGCGGGCTGGCGCCCGAGCTGGGGGAGGCGGCGGTGCTCTACGCCAACGGCAAGGTCGGCGATGCGGCCGCCCTGCTCAACCGCTATCTGCTGGACAACCCTGAAAATCGCGACCCGCAGCCCTGGTACATGTTGTTCGACCTGTACGAGGTCAGCGGTCAGCGGGAACCCTTCGAGGACGCCGCCGTCGACTTCGCCGTCAAGTTCGATCGTTCGCCCCCGACCTGGGCGCCGCGCACCCAGACCGACCGCAAGGCGAGTGCCACCCTGCCCTACATGGGCTTCGGTGCCAGCTTTGGTCCGGCCGACCGGGAACGGCTCAAACGCTTCCTTAACGACGTGGCCAACAAGGAGGCCGTGCGGGTGGATGTCACGCGCACCCCGGTGCCGGACGCCGACTATACCCGTGCCATCCTGGATTGCCTGGTCAAGCTGCAGGAGATGGGCAAGGCCAGCAAGGCCATCAAGCTGCTCGGCGGACCTAATCTCATCGGGCACCTCGATGCGCAGCGCCAGGAGGACAAGCTGACCGAAGCGGGATGGCTGCTATTGCTGACCCTGCTTCAGCTCACCGGTGAGAAGGCCCGGTTCGAGGACACGGCGGTGGACTACGCCGTGCGCTTCGGGGTCTCCCCGCCTTCGTACACGCCCCCCAAGGTGCCCAGGGAGGACGATGCACCCTCGACTGAGGGCCGTCCATCCCCCTTTGGCCTGACCTTTCCCATGCAAGGCGTCGTCGGGGCGAGCGGCGATGCCCAGATCGCCCGCCTGCGCGAGTTTGCCGAGGACAAACCCCAGGTCGAGGTCGACCTCTCCCAGGTCAGCCGCATCGACTTTGCCGCGGTGGGTCCGCTGCTCGATACCCTCATCTCGCTGCATAAGAAGGGTTGCAAGATCCTGTTCAAGGAAGGCAACGAGCTGGTCAATGCGCTGCTCAACCTGATCGGCGCCGGCCAGTATGCCATGATCCTGGGCCGCACCCGTGTCTGAGCAGCTTCCCGCCTGGCACGGCACCACCATCCTGTGCGTGCGTCGCGGCACCCGGGTGGCCATGGCCGGAGACGGCCAGGTCACGCTCGGCAACGTGGTGGTCAAGGCCAGCGCGCGCAAGGTGCGACGGCTGTACAAAGGGCAGGTGCTAGCCGGCTTCGCCGGCAGCACGGCCGATGCCTTCACCCTGTTCGAGCGCTTCGAGGCCAAGCTAGAGAAACATCAGGGCCATCTAACCCGCAGTGCCGTGGAACTAGCCAAGGACTGGCGCACCGACCGCATGCTGCGCCGGCTGGAGGCCATGCTCGCGGTGGCGGACACCCAGACCACCCTGATCCTCTCCGGCGCCGGCGACGTGCTGGAACCCGAACTGGGCATCGCCGCCATCGGCAGCGGCGGCGCCTATGCCCAGGCGGCGGCACGCGCCTTGCTGGAACACACCGAGCTGCCCGCCGAGCGCATCGTCAGCGAGGCCATGGCCATCGCCGCCGACATCTGCATCTACACCAACCGCAACCTGGT